>DATGEL010000098.1 GCA_035310145.1 Dehalococcoidia bacterium | reverse complement strand
TCATCCAACAGCGGCTCAAGCGGGCCGGGGCACGCTGGTCGGATGCTGGCGGCCAGGTCATGGTTGCACTCCGCGCCCAGCACGCCACGCAACTCGCCCAGGCCGCCTAATCACTTGACCCATTACAACTTGTCACACCCTACTTCGAGGCGACGTTTGAAATCAGCGGTGGCCGCATCGCCGCCTATCATGGCGAATCGCAAGGCAATTACTGCGGCGCAGCGCCTCGCCCGGACATCTGTCCACAATTCCAACCTATTTTGTCCCGGATGACCGCGCCGATGCAGCTGTTGTCCTCTGACACACCCACTGCCACGAGCGTGGCCGTCGCCTCTGCGATATTGGTCGGCCAGACGCCGATCCATACGAGCGGCACGGCCGGACGCCTACTGCTTGCTGCGCTCGCCACGATCGCGCTAGTCACGCTTGGCCTTGTGGTCGCGGCGGTCGGCGCCGTGGTGCGCCGTCGAACGCCGCGGGCTTCGCCGCCGTGATCGGAGCCTGTACTCAGGGCGGCAGGTCCACCGCGAACTCTTCGAGCAGTGCCTTGCCCGAAAAGTCGTGCCGGCGCAGTGCCTCGCAGAGGCGTTGCAGGGAACGCAATGCGACCAGCGCCTCGGTAAGCGTCATCTCTTGCGCCGCCAGCCCATCCGCGAACTCGTCCGCGTCGCGCAGCCTATAGTGGCGCCCTTCGTAGACTTCGAGGTCGAAGAAGGCATCGCGCACCCGCCAGACAGCGCCATCGACCAGCACCGCGTCCGGCTCGATATACCAGTCGAGCGGATCTGGCACGTGGGGTAGGAAGTTGAAGCGGTTGACTACCCAGCCCGGCCCGGGCAGCAGCCACTTCTCGTTGCGGGAGAAGAGGGTGCCGCCGGGGAAGTCGCGGTAATAGTAGAGGCCGGCTTCGCTGACCACGACATTCTCGGCCCGATACCAGCAGCCGTCCCGGTCACGGACACGCCGTGTGGCAGCGTTGACGTCTACGCCTCGGTGACGTGCCATCGCTCTCCCCTTTGCTCAACCCCTCAGTTTCGCAACGCGACCGCCTTGGCCGAAGGCCTACGCCCTCCCGCCCTACGCCCTACGCCCCCACCTGTGGTAGCTTCACGATCGCGGCGTGCTGTGAACGGCGCCGCGGGAGGCAGCGTGGCAGCGGGCAGCATCACGGACGTGCGCGCCTCGGAGATCCTGGACTCGCGCGGCAACCCTACCGTTTCAGTCGAGGTCACGCTCGATGGAGGCGCCCGCGGGTGCGCCGCCGTGCCCTCCGGCGCCAGCACCGGCGCCCACGAGGCGGTCGAGCTGCGCGACGGCGACAAGAGCCGCTACGGCGGCAAAGGCGTGCTCAAAGCCGTTGGCCACGTCAACGGCGAGCTGGCGGACGCGGTGCGCGGCACGTCCGCCTTCGAGCAGGCGGCGATCGACCACGCCATGATCGCGCTCGACGGCACGCCGAACAAGGGCCGCCTCGGCGCCAACGCCATCCTCGGCGTCTCGCTCGCCGTGGCGCACGCGGCGGCCGCGGCGGTGGGCCTGCCGCTCTACCGTTACCTGGGTGGGCCCGCGGCCATCACCTTGCCCGTGCCGATGTTCAACATCCTCAACGGCGGCAAGCACGCCGAGCACTCGACCGACTTTCAAGAGTTCATGGTCATGCCCGCCGGCGCGGCCAGCTTCGCCGAGGCGCTGCGTATCGGCGCCGAGGTCTACCAGGCGCTCAAGGGCGTGCTGCACGGGCGCGGCCTCAACACCAACGTCGGCGACGAGGGCGGCTTCGCACCCTCGCTGCCTGGCAACGAGGACGCGGTCGCCATCGTGCTGGAAGCGATCCGCGCCGCCGGCTACGAGCCGGGGCGCGAGGTCTTCATCGCGCTCGACCCGGCCTCGACGGAGCTGCATGAGCACGGCGTCTACAAGCTGGCGCGCGAGGGCCGCGAGCTGGACAGCGCCGGCATGGCCGCGCTCTGGGCCGGCTGGTGTGCGAAGTACCCGATCGTTTCGATCGAAGACGGCATGGCGGAGGACGATTGGAGCGGCTGGGCCATGCTCACGGCGCGCCTGGGCGAGCGCCTGCAGATCGTGGGCGACGATCTGTACGTCACCAACACGGAGCGGCTGGCGCGCGGCATCCGCGAGCATGCCAGCAACTCGATCCTGATCAAGCTCAACCAGATCGGCACGCTCACGGAGACACTGGCCGCGATCGAGATGGCGAAGCGCGCCGGCTTCACCGCCGTGGTCAGCCACCGCAGCGGCGAGACCGAGGACACGACGATCGCCGACCTGGTGGTGGCGACGAGTGCGGGCCAGATCAAGACCGGCGCCCCCGCCCGCAGCGAGCGCGTGGCCAAGTTCAACCGCCTGCTGCAGATCGAGCGCGAGCTAGGGCCGGCGGCAAGCTTCGCCGGCATGGGCGCGTTTTACAACCTGAACCTGCGCAGGGGAGCCTGAACGCCGTGGCCGACGAGACGCCGACGCAGCGCGTTTCCCCCGTCGTCTTCCCGAAGAGCTGGGCGCTGCCCGGCCGCCCCGACGGCGGCAACGCGCAGGCGCTCGACAGCCACCGCCAGACCGAGTTCCAGCTGCGGCCGGACCTGCGCCTGCTGCACGAGGGCATGAACCTCGTGCTGCGCGTGGTTGGCGACACGTATCCGTCGAAGTTCCGCACGCACCGCGCCGCCGCCGTGCAGCTTTTCTGGTCGCGCGTCTTCCACTGCCTGGGCGACGCGGCGCTGCTGCTCACGCGCGGCGCGTACGTGGGCGTGCCGCCGCTGGTGCGCACGGCCTGCGAGTGCCACTCGGCCGCGGTGCAGCTCGGGGGCGAGGAGCTGTTCGAGTTCGAGATCTTCCTGGCCCGCTCGCTCAGGCCGCACGAGGGGCTGCACGCGACGGAGATCGGCCGCGGCAGCTATCACGCCGGCGGCACGCTGGCGGCGGACGAGCTGCTGGGCCGCGTCTACCGGGCGAGCACCGAGCTGGCGCGGCCGCACTTCGGCGCCACGCTGGTCGAGGTCGCGCCGGAGTCGAACCAGCAGAAGCTGGCCGTGCTCTTCGGCGACCAGGCGTTTCACTTCGCCTGGGCCCAGCTCGAGCTGGGCTGGCTGATCGCGCTCTGCAGCGTGGTCTTGCGCCACGGTATGGCGCTGGCCGCCGACGGCGTGCTCGGCGCCACGGAGGAGACGCGCACGGCAACCGAGGCGTTTCTCGCCCGCGCCGAGCAGGCGCTGGCGGCGCCGGACCGTTGCCGCGTTGAGGAGATCGAAGAGGAGTTCGAGCCGCGTTTCCTGATCGGCAACTTCCGCCGGCAGTCGAGCGGCGCGCCGCGCAAGCTGCTGCTGTGATGTACGGGCGCGGCCCTGCCTGCCGAACCCACTCGCCCTGGCATCCAGTTCGCGCGCAGCCATTGCTCGCGGCTGCGGGCGCGAAGGGCGCCCGCGGTGCGCCTCTACGCCAAATGGCTAACCCGATGCCCCCCGCACTAGCAACGCCCGATCGCCCCGCTCCTTCTCCCAGGATTGGGAGAAGGACCAGAGGAATGAGAAGGGGGTGAGGATGAGGGCCCGTGCCCGACCTCAGCAGTTGTCGAAGCCGCCGCTCTTGAAGGGGCGGATCGCGCCCGTCGCCAGGTCGTACTGGCAGCGTTCCAGGCCGACGAGGTCGGCGCCGTAGACGTGGATCTCCACCGTCGAGCGCTCGCTCTCGTTCAGCATCGCGTGGATCTCGTCGATCTCCGGCGTCAGCAGCGAGACTTCACCCGGCTTCACCAGCGTGGCGCGGTCCTTCACCAGCGTGGCGAAGCCGTCGCGGTCGCGGTCGTCCACGCGGCGATAGCGCGTCTCCTCGATCGCGTTGCCCAGCACGCCGATCATGCCCCAGGTGTGGTGGTCGTGCGGGCCGACGCCGTCGCCCGGCCCCCAGACCACGGCGCTGACGAACAGCCCCGGCCCGCGGTAGAGCGCGTAGCTGCCGTGGTTGGCGCGGCGGCCCTTGCCCGACGGGCGGCGGAACTCTTCCGGCAGCCCGTCGGGATCGCGCACCAACCGTTCGAGATAGGCCGAGCCGCGCTCGAACAGCAGGCGCTGCTCTGGCTTGCCCGCCAGCAGGCCGGTCATGTCGCCCACGAAGTCGTCGATGCTGTAGCGCGCCTGGATCGTCATCGTCGTTCCTCCCGCCGCGGCCGGGGCTCGCCCGTGCCAGTATAGCGACCAGCGCCCCGGCGCGCCGCAATCCCACCGGCGGCGCTTGCGCTCGCCGCGGCCACGGGAGATAACGGTAGATACTGTTCAGAGACATCGTTCGATACTGTTCAATGCAAGGCGAAGCAACCGGCTGCACGGCGGCCGGCGGCATCCGGGCAGATTCGAGGAGAGGACGTCATTATGGCGACGCGAATCGGCATCAACGGGTTCGGGCGCATCGGCCGGCAGGTGCTGAAGGCGATCGGCGAGCGGCATGGCAACGATCTGGAGGTCGTGGCGCTCAACGACCTGGTCGATACCGAGATCAACGCGCACCTGCTGAAGTACGACTCCAACTACGGCCACTTCCACGGCACCGTCGAGGCGCACGACGATGCCCTGGTCGTGAACGGCAAGAAGATCGCCGTGACCAAGCACTCCGACCCCGGCAAGATCCCCTGGCGCGATTTCGGTGTGGAGCTGGTGGTCGAATCGACCGGCGTCTTCACCGACGCGACGAAGGCCAGCGCGCACATCAGCGGTGGCGGCGCCAAGAAGGTGATCATCTCGGCGCCGGCGCGGAACGAAGACGTGACGCTGGTGCTCGGCGTCAACGACGAGAAGTACGACCCGGCGAAGCACAATGTGATCTCCAACGCCTCCTGCACGACGAACGGCCTGGCGCCGGTGGTCAAGGTCCTGCTCGACAACTTCGGCATCGTCAAGGGCCAGATGACGACGGTGCACTCCTACACGAACTCGCAGAAGATCCTCGACCTCGCCTCCAAGGACCTGCGCGAGGCGCGCGCCGGCGCCATGAACATCGTGCCGACCTCGACCGGTGCGGCAAAGGCGCTGCGGCTGGTGATTCCCGAGGTCTCCGGCAAGATCGACGGCCTGGCCTACCGCGTGCCCACGCCCACGGTCTCGATCGTGGAGATCGTGGCGCTGACCGAGAAGAGCACCACGGTGGAAGAGGTCAACGCCGCCATCTGCCGCGCGGGCGAGGGCCGCATGAAGGGCATCCTCGGCCTGACGATGGAGCCGATCGTCTCGATGGACATGAAGGGCGACGAGCGCTCGTCGATCGTGGACGGCCTTTCGACCAACGTCGTCGTGGACAACCTGGTGAAGGTCGCTTCCTGGTACGACAACGAGTGGGGCTACTCCTGCCGCGTCGCCGACCTCTGCGCCTTCGTGAGCGCGAAGGGGTTTTAGGCGGGGTGTTCGGCCCTCACCCCCGGTCAATCTCACAGTCCGAATCCTGGGCGAGGGGAGCTTGGGGCCGGTGGGTTTGGAGGCTGAAGGCGTGACTCGGCCGGCGCGACGGGCGCGCGGCATGCGCCCCCGCGGCAGCCTGCCAACTCGCCGCAGCCCCGGACCTTCCTCCCCAGGATCGCCCCTCTCCCTCTCCCAGAATTGGGAGAGGGAGAGGGGCCACACAGATGAGGTGAGGGTGAGGGCCACGCTGCCACCCGCTACGCCGTGAGGGCGCCGTCGATGATGAACTCGTGGCCGCTGGAATAGGCGCTGTCGTCCGAGGCGAGGAAGAGGGCGAGCTTCGCCACGTCTTCGGCTTCGCCCACGCGGCCCAGCGGAATTGAGCGCAGGCGGTTCTCCAGCCCGCCCGCGTCGATGCCCGGCAACTGGTGCAGCATCGCTGTGTCGATCAGGCCGGGGTGAATCGAGTTGACGCGGATGCCGAAGCGGCCCAGCTCCTGCGCCGCCGACTTGGTCATGCCGCGCACGGCCCACTTGCTGGCGCCGTAGGCGAAGCCCGCCGCCGCGCCGCGCATCCCGGCGATCGAGGAGATATTGACGATCGCACCCGAACGCGCGGCCATCATCGGCTTCGACGCGGCCTGCATGCCGAGGAAGACGCCGACCTGGTTCACGTCGATCACGCGGCGGTAGTCGGCCTCGGTCGTGTCCGTCAGCCGGCCGGTCATCCAGATGCCGGCGTTGTTGACGAGGATGTCGAGCCGGCCGTGGCGGTCGAGCGCCGCGCTCACGACCCGCTCCCACTGCTCGGCGCTGGTCACGTCGTGGTGCAGATAGACGCCGCCGCAGGCCTTGGCCGTCGCCTCGCCCTCGGTGTCCAGCACGTCGGTGAGCACCACGCCGGCGCCCTCGGCGGCGAAGAGGCGGCCTTCCGCCGCGCCCTGGCCGCGCGCCCCGCCCGTAATCAGCGCAACCTTGCCATCCAGCCTGCCCATCTGACAACTCCGTTGGTCTCAGGGGGTAAACCCCCGCTCACCCCCAGCAGTGAGACGGCCCGCGGCCGTGGTGATTTCACTGCGGGCCGCCCGGACCCGTTTTCCCATCGCTCCCAAGGTTTGGTGCGTCGCCGCCGCGGCGGCTGCTGCGAGTATACGCATCTCGGCGCGGCGCGGGCGTGTTGTTCCGGGCGCAGGCGCATCATGGCATTATCAGATCGGCCGGGCAGCCTGCGCGGCCGCGGACGGGCGGAGGGGGCGATCGTGAACGTGCCGGCCCAGCGCATGCCGCGCCTGCCGTGGCCGGCCGGCTGCGGCCTGGCGATCGCCGGCGTGGCAGCGCTCACCTGGCTTTTGCACGCGCTGCTGCGGCACACGCATCCCGGCAACCTCTCGTTGATCTACCTGGCTCTGGTGCTGGTGCTGGCCGTGGCGGCGGGCAGCGGGCCGGCGATCCTGGCGGCGCTGCTCTCGGTCGTCGCGCTCGACTGGTACTTCGTGCCGCCGGTCGGTCACCTGGGCGTCACCGGGTTGGACGGCTGGCTGGCGCTGATCCTCTTCCTGAGCGTCGCGGTGCTCACCGGCCAGCTCACCGCCGGCTTCCGCAACCGCGCCGCCGTGGCCGCCCGTCGCGCGCAGGAGCTGGCGGCACTGTACGATCTGAGCGTGACGATCCTGGGCGACGCGCAGTTCGACCACGTGCTGCGGGCGATCGCCGGCCGGCTGAGCGAGGCGCTGGGGGCGCGCACCACCGTGCTGTGGCTGCTGGAGGGGGACGGCTCGCTCTCCCCCGCCGCGGCCGCCGGTGAGCTGCTGGGCGGCGAGGCTTCGGCGGCGCAGCGGGCCGCCGCGCAGCGCGCCCTGGATCGCGCGGCGCTGCGCCGCCCGCCGCAGCCGCATCGCCTGCACGAAGCCTCGCCCACGACCGCCGTGCCGATCACGCTCGGCGCACGGGCGCTCGGCGCGATCACGGTCTCGCCCGAGCTGAAGGACGGATTCAGCGTGGCCGAGCACGACCGGCTGCTGCACGCCTTCGCCAGCCAGGCGGCGCTGGCGATCGAACGGGCGCGTCTGGCCGACGAAGAGGAGCGGGCGCGGCAGGCCGCCGCCTCCGAGCGGATGAAGTCGATCTTCCTCGCCAGCGTCTCGCACGACCTGCGCACGCCGCTGACCACGATCCGCACCGCCGCGGCGGGGCTGCGCGAGGCGCTCGGCGCACGCCTCACGCCGACGCTCGATCAGCTCACGCACAGCATCGACGCCGAGGCCGCCCGTCTCAACCGCCTGGTGGAGAACCTGCTGGAGATGTCGCGCATCGAGGCGGAGGGGCTGCCGCCGCGCAAGGCGCTCGAGGATCTGGCCGAGATCGTCGGCTCCGTGGTGCACCGGCTGCAGCCGCTGTTCGAGGCGCGGCAGCTCGTGCTGAACATGCCCGACAACCTGCCGCCGCTGCCGTTGGACGCGATTCAGATCGACCGGGTGCTCTCCAACCTGTTCGAGAACGCGGTCAAGTTCTCGCCGCCCGCAAGCGAGATCCGCCTCGACGTCTGGCCGGAGGCGGACCAGGTGCGCCTGCGCCTGCGCAACGCCGGCGCCCCGCTCTCGGCCCAGGACCGGCAGCACGTCTTCGACAAATTCTACCGGCGCGAGGGCGCCGCGAGCGGCACGGGGCTGGGGCTGACGATCTGCAAGGCGATCGTGGAGGCGCACGGCGGCAGCATCCGCGCCGAAGCCGGGGTCGACGGCGTGAGCATGCTGGTTGACCTGCCCGCCGGCAGTGTGCCGCCGCGCGACGCGGCGCCGCTGGCCGGGGCGCGGCGATGAACGGCCCGCTGGTGCTGATCGTGGACGACGAGGCCGAGATCCGGCGCGCCCTGCGCCTGGCGCTGGAAGGGCGCGGTTACCGCGTGGCCGCCGCGGCCAGCGGCGAAGAGGCGATCGCCGCGCTGGAGAAGGCGCGGCCGGAGGTGGTGCTGCTCGACCTGCTGATGCCCGGCATCGGCGGGCTCGAAACCTGCAAGCGGCTGCGCGCCCGCTGGCCGGTGCCGATCATCGTGCTCTCGGTGATGGGGCAGGAGCACGACAAGGTCGCCGCGCTCGACGCCGGCGCCGACGACTACCTGACCAAGCCGTTCGGCTTCGACGAGCTGATGGCCCGCATCCGCGTCGCCCAGCGCCGCGCCCATGCGCTTTCGGGCGGCGACGAGCCCGTGTACCGCAGCGGTGAGCTGGTGCTCGACCTCGGCCGGCGCAGCCTCAGCCGCGGCGGCAGCGAGATCCACCTGACCCCGATCGAGTACGAGGTGCTGAAGTACCTCGCCGTGCACGCCGGCCGGGTGGTGACGCACCATATGCTGCTGCACGCCGTCTGGGGGCCGGAATACAACGGCGATACGCAGGTGTTGCGCTACACGATCACGCAACTGCGCAAGAAGCTCGGCGACAGCGCGGCCCAGCCCCGCCACCTCGTGACCGAGACGGGCATCGGCTACCGCCTGCTGCTCGATGCCTGACGCCGCGTCACGCCACCGGCGCAAATCCTCGCAAAATCCTCACAGCAGCGGCTGCCTTCCTCACACGGCCCCAACGCCGGCCATGCGACACTGAGAGAACACAGAGAGATTACGATGTGCGCCGGCCGGGCAAGCTCTGCGGCGCGTGAGGCAGGCGGCATGCAGGCGGCCCGAACACCAACGCCGCTGACGGCGGAGACCATGCTGCAGGTGGGGAACCTGGCGCTGGACGCGGAGGGCTACGCCGTCAGCGTCGCGGGCAACGATGTCTTCCTCACCGTCTCCGAGTTCCTGTTGCTGCGCGAGCTGGCGCGGCAGCCGTACCGCGTGATCGAACGCGCGGCCCTGTGGGCCGTGGTGCAGCCCGGCGAAGCCGCCGCCGCGCCCGACGCCGAGACGCTGCGGGCGGTCGATCGGCATGTGGCGCGGCTGCGCAAGAAGCTGCGCGCGGCGGGCTTCGACGGCATCCAGACCATGCGCTCCGTGGGCTACCGCTTGACGCCGGCGGCGACGCCGGCCTCCGGCCGCACGACTCCCGGCCAGCGCCGGCGCGGCCGCGGCGCCCGCTGAGGCGGCCGCGACCCGGCTGATTTCCCGGCCTTCCTGATCGCGGTCCGCGCGCTGCTCGCCCCTACCGGCGCCCAGCCGCATCCCGCCGCGCGCCGGCCATTCTGCCGGCCGCGGCGCCGGCGCGCCGGCGAACCCGCGCCTGTCTCCGCGGCGCCGCAGGACCGTGCGCGCGCCGCTTGTGGGGGCCCGGCAGCACAGCGCCTCTGTGCACGGTGCGGCGAGTTCGCTATATTGGCGTCCAATACCGAGTATATTGAGAGCATATCAAAAACACCCCGGGCGCGCGCCCAGGGGTTGCCGCGCCGCAGGATAGCACCGCCGCAGGCGATCTGCGCGGCCGCGTGCCTTCACCGGGACAGGAGGTTACATAGTGGCATCGTCCACCCGGCCCCAGCCGGAGGAGCGCCATACGCCGGAACAGGCGGAGCCGCAAGAGCGGACGCCGTCCGAGCCGCGCGTGATCGTGCTGCGCCGCTCCGCAGGCTGGCAGGCGCCACCGGCGGCGGAAGCGCCAGCCGACGACGGCACCGCCGAGTCCTCGTAAGCCGCGCCCCCGGCGCGAGGAGCAGCGTCTGTCATGAGCAGCGAGCAGGGTCCGCCTCCCGCTACCTCTCGCGGGTACCTGCGCCGGGGGAGCAAACCCGGCACCTCGGTGTTCGTGGTGCCGCGCCACAACGGCGTGGCGCCGCCCGAGCCCGAAGCCTCGGTGAACGGCAGGCACGCATCGCCGCGGGCCGCGGCGCCCCTGCCCGCGCCGGCCATCCGCCGGCAACCCACCGTCGCCACGATTCCCGGCTATCACGCCGCGCCGTCTGAGGAACACGCCCCGCACACGCGGCACTTCTGGCTGTTCGTGCTCTGCCTCACGGGTGTCGACTACTTCTCGACCCTGGCCTACCAGCCCGGCATCGCCTTCAACGCCACCGGCTTTCTCTCGCCGATCGCCACCGCCGTGCTCGTCGCCTTCACGCTTGCGGGCGCGCTGACGGTCTACCGCGTGGTGGCGCGCGAGAGTTCCAACGGCCAGGGCAGCATCTCGATGCTGGAACGGCTGTTGCCGCGCTGGTGGAGCAAGTTGCTGGTGCTGGTCCTGCTCGGCTTCGCCGCCACGGACTTCATCATCACCATCACCCTCTCCGCCGCCGATGCGGCCAAGCACTTCGTCGAAAATCACTTCGTCGCGCAGCACACGCCGGCTGCCTTTCAGCACCAGTTTGCCGTGACGCTGGTGCTGCTGGGACTGCTGGGGCTCGTGTTCTGGCGCGGCTTCGGCGAGGCGATCAAGCTGGCGATCGTGCTGGTGTCGGTCTACCTGGTGCTGAACACGATCACGATCGCGGCGGCGCTGGAGCACATCGCCCGCCATCCGGGCGTGGTCAACGCCTGGCGCCACGGCCTGACGGCGGAGTACGGCAATCCGCTGGCGATGGTGCGCGAGGCGCTGGTCAAGTTTCCGGCGCTGGCCCTGGGACTGTCGGGTTTTGAAACCGGGGTGGCCGTGATGCCGCTGGTGATCGGCCGGGCGAGCGACACCGGCGCCAACCCGGCGGGGCGCATCGCCAACACGCGCAAGCTGCTGACCACGGCCGCACTGGTGATGAGCGCCTTTCTGATCACCTCCAGCATCGTGACCTCGCTGCTGATTCCGCCGGCGGCCTTCGCCAAGGGCGGCGCGGCGGAGGGCCGGGCGCTGTCCTATCTCTCGCACATCTACCTGGGCAACATCTACGGCACCGGCTACGACCTCTCCACGATGCTGATCCTCTGGTTCGCCGGCGCCTCGGCGATGGCCGGGCTGCTGAACCTGGTGCCGCGCTACCTGCCGCGCTACGGCCTGGCACCGGGGTGGACGGCGGCGCAGCGGCCGCTCGTCGTCGTCTTCACCGCGATCGCCGTGGTGGTAACGGTCGTCTTCGCCGCCGACGTGGAGGCGCAGGGCGGCGCCTACGCCACCGGCGTGCTGGTGCTGATGATGTCGGCGTCGGTGGCGGTGGCGATCGCCGCGCATAGAATGCGCAGCCGCATCTGGTGGGCATACGCGCTGATCGTCGCCGCCTTCATCTATATCACCGCCCAGAACGTGCGCGAGCGGCCGGACGGCATCAAGATCGCCAGCATTTTCATCATCGCGATCGTGGGCGTCTCGCTGGTCTCGCGCGTGCTGCGCTCCACGGAGCTGCGCATTCAAGAAGTGGAGCTGGACGCGGAAGCGCAGCAACTGGTGGAGCAGGCGATCGCGGTGGACGGGCACGGCCACCGCCGCCTGCACCTGATGCTGCACAAGCCGGGGAACGGCGACGACGTCGCCGAGTACGCGCACACGGAGCGGCGGCAACGGCGGGTACACTACTTCCCGCCGGGCGAGCCCATCCTCGTGGTGCAGATGGAGACGCACGATCCCTCGGCGTTTGCCGACCGCATGGTGGTGCACGGGCGCCGGGTCGGACCGTACTCGGTGCTGCGCTGCTCGGCGCCGGCCGTGCCGAACGGGATCGTGGCGCTGAGCCTGGTGCTGGTGAAGCAGTACCGCTGCCAGGTGCACCTGAACGGCAGCTGGACCTCGGGCAGCCCGGTGGCGCGGGCGGTACGCTTCATCATCTTCGGTGAGGGCGACACGGCCCGCCTGGTGGAGTACATCAAGAGCCGCGTGCTGCCGGAGAGCGAGCAGGACGGCATCATCATGCACGTGGCATGAGGGCGGGCCTCATGCCGCCACGCCCGCCAGCCGCGGCATCACCTCGGCGGCGAACAGCTCCATCGACCGCAGCGTTGCCGCGCCCGGCACGCCGGCCAGCGCCATCAAGATCAGCACGCGCTCGTAGTCCGTCTCGGCCGCGTAGCGTTGCAGGCTCTCCACCACGTCGTCGGGATTGCCAAAGCTCGCCAGTCCCTCTTCCAGATACTGCTCGAACGGGCGCAGGTAGCCGAAGCCTAGGCGCCCACGCACGTTGGCTCGCGCCGAGAGCCGCTCCTGGTAGGCCATGAACGGCCCGCGTACCGTGGCGATCGCCTCGGCGCGGTCGCGCGCCACGAACACACAGCGCATGCCGCAGCTCTGCTCGTGCAACGCCTGCACGGCCGCGGGGGCATAGCCCGCCGCCGCCGCTTCCTCTCGGAAGGCCGCGCGGCGCCGCTGCAGCTCGGACGCGGGCACGAAGAACGAAGACAGCGTGGGCAGACCCAGGCGCGCGGCGGAGAGATTGCTGTCGGTGCTGTTTGCCGCCAGCCAGAGCGGCGGGTGCGGCTGCTGGCGCGGCCGCGGCGTCGCCCGCACGCCGGCGAGCGAACGGAAGCGGCCGCTGAACTGCACCGGCGCGCCGCTCCAGCAGGCGCGCATCAGGGCGATCCCTTCCTCCTGGCGGGCGCGGCTCTCCTCGTAGCCGGCGCCGAAGGCCGTGTAGTCCGGGCCGGCGCCGCCGCGGCCGATGCCCACGTCCAGCCGGCCGCCGCTCACCTGGTCGAGCACCGCCAGCTCCTCCGCCAGCTTCACCGGGTCGTGCAGCGGCAGGAGCGAGACGCCCATGCCCAGGCGCAGCCTGCGCGTGCGGGCCGCCACATAGGCGGCCAGCACCTGCGGCGCGGGGCAGAGGCCGTAGTCGCTGAAGTGGTGCTCGGCCACCCAGACCGACTCGAAGCCGAGCGCCTCGGCCGCGACCATCTGCTCGAGCTCGGCGTCGTAGACCGCCTGCTCGGCCCAGTTGGGGTCGCGCTGCATCAGGAAGAACAGACCGAAGCGCATGTTTCTGTCTCCGCGGCGACAGGCTACGGGTGGGAGGTTACAGGTGACAGGTTACAGGTTACAGGGAAGCGGCGGATGGCGTCGGCTCGGCATGGCGCCCGAGGGACATGCGGCGCAGAATAGCCGCATGCGCGATGCGGCGATGACGCCCTTCATCGAGACGAAGCGCACGCTGGACGGCCGCGAGCAGCGCTTCGAGACGCGGCCGATCGCCGTGACGCCGCGCTGGGCGGCCGTGCGCTTCGACTTCAGCGGCACAACCTACGCCCGCGCCGGCGGCTTCGAGATTCCGGCCGGCAGCTACACGACCGGCTTCTTCTGGCGCGGCCGCACGTACAACCTCTACCATATGACACGCGCCGACGGCTCGCCCATCGCCGACCGCTTCGACGTCGTCGAGGGCGTGCGCATCCGCCGCGACGGCCTCGTCTTCACCGATCTACTGCTCGACCTCTGGGTGAGCCCACTGGGCGAGACGCGCTTCGAGGACGAAGACGAGGTGCGCGCCTACCGCGAGCGCGGCCTGCTCAGCGATCGCCAGTTCGCCGTGATCGGGCGCACCGCCCGCTACCTGAACCGCCATCACCGGCGCGTGGTCGCCGCCGCCCTCGCTGCGCTGGACGAGGGAACAGGGAACAGGAAATAGAAAGAGGGTGCAAGCGCTCCCTGTTCCCTACTTCACGCCACGTCGTTGGCGCCGGCCATGATCTGGACGCCGTCGTTCGGCAGCACGGTCAGCGGGTCCAGCGGCATGCCCTGGTAGTAGATGGGAAAATGGATGTGCGGGCCGGTCGAGCGCCCGGTGATGCCGGTGCGGCCGATCGCCTGGCCCTGCTTCACCGCCAGGCTCTGCTGCACGCCGATCGTGGAGAGGTGCGCGTACAGCGACGAGTAGCCGTCCGGGTGCTGCAAGATCACGTAGAGGCCATAACTGCGGCTGGCATCGCCGCCGGCGAAGGAGACGATCGCATCGGCGATGGCGCGGGCGGGGCTGTTGAGCGGCTGGCCGATATCGAGCGCCTGGTGCGCCGCCTGGAAGACGGTGGTGATCTGCCGCGAGTCCACGGGCCAGACGAAGCGCCCCGCTGCTCCTGCCGGCGCGGGCGTGGCCGCCAGTCCGCGTTCGGGCGGCGCGGCGACACCCAGCGCCGCCGTGCCGAAGGCCGTCGTGCTGCCCGCGGCCGCCGCGCCCAGCGGCGCGATCGTGGCGCCCGCCGTCGATGCCGTCGCGGCCGCCGTGAGCGTCGAACCCGTCGCCGGCGCGGCGGTGGGCGCCGCTGCGCCGCTGCCCAGATAACTGGCTTCGACCCAGCCGGCGCGGCTGCCGTAACTGACCGGCACCCAGCCGTTGCTCGCGGCGCCGAGGATCGTCACCGTGGAACCGCCGGGAATGACGATGATCACGCTCTGGTCGGTGCCGGGGCCGCTGCGCAGGTTGAGGCCGTCGGCGGGCAGCACGCTTGCCGCCGTCTGCGCGGGCGCCGCCGCGCTGGCGAGGTACACGCCATCGGCCCAGCCGTTCTGGCCGTTGTACTGCACCGGCAGCCAGTTGTCCGGGGTGGCGGCGCCGGTGATGGGGACTTGCGCCCCGGCGGGCATCACGGCCAGCACCGGGTAGTTCTCGCCTGGGCCGCCGCGCAGGTTGAGCCCATCGCTGGAATTGACCGTGGCGGTGGTCGCCCCGGGAGGCGCCTGCTGCGCCCGTGCCGCCGGAAAGTGCAGCAGCCGGTCGAGGAACCCGGCTCCGGCCGCTGCCGCCGTGGCGCTGAGCAGGCCGCGCCGCGTCAGCGGATGATCGCTGAGGCCGCGCCGCGCCCCGGCCACTCCGGGCTCTGCTGCCATCCTCTGCCCTCCACGCGGCCGCCGCCCCGCCCGACGCCAAACCGAGCGGATTGTACCCAACGGCACGCGGCCGCGCCGCGGCGGCGAACGCGCTTCGGCACGCTGAGGCAGTCACGGCATGGTTGAGCTGCGAATCCCCGGCGCATGACCGGCAAAAGCTCGCCGCAGGTCGCCTGTCCTCACGTTTCCATGACGGCAGGGCCGCTATAGATAACGTCAATCTATCGAAATCGCTCGCGTGCAGGGGCCAGGAGGCAGGCGGCGCGGCCTGCGGCGGAGAAATGCGGCAGGGCGACGACGGCGGCGGGCTCGCGGCCGGGCCGGCGCGCTGGCCGCGCGGCGGTTCGCCCTGTAGCATCGGTCTCACGGCGGCACAGCGAAGCTCGGCGTCGCGACGCAGTCGCGTCCGGCGGCGCTTCTTTCAGGAGGCAGACCATGCCCGAGAGCCTGACCATCGACCCGCGCGTCTTTCATCCGGACGCGATCGACCCGGAAACGGCGGCGTTCAACGCCCAGCTCGCGGCACAACTCGCCGCGGTGCCCGGCTGGTATGAGCCGGAGAGCGCCCCGGCGTTGCGTGCGCTCTCCGAGGGGCTGCTGCGGGCGCCGGCTGTCTCGCCCATGGCCGAGGCGCGCAGGCTGCCCGGTCCGCACGGCGAGATGCCCGTGCGCGTGTTTGTGCCGGATACGGTGCGCGGCGTCTACCTCGATATTCACGGCGGCGGCTGGGTGATCGGCACGGCGGAGGGCGGCGACCTGATCAACGAGCGCATCGCCCGCGCCTGCGAGGTCGCGGTGGTCAGCGTGGACTACCGCCTGGCGCCGGAGCATCCCTATCCGGCGCCGGCCGACGACTGCGAGGCGGCGGCGCTCTGGCTGGTGCGGCACGCGCGCTCAGAGTTTGGCGCCGAGCGGTTGCTGATCGGCGGCGGCTCGGCCGGCGGCCAGCTCGCGGCCGTGACCCTGCTGCGCCTGCGCGACCGGCACGGCTTCAGGGGCTTCGCCGGCGCCAACCTGGTCTTCGGCTGCTACGACCTGACGATGACCCCCTCGCACGCCCGCTTCGCCCGCAAGCTGGTGCTGAGCCAGTCGCTCGACCGCTGGTTCTTCGACCAGTTCGTGCCTGATCCGGCGATGCGGCGCGACCCGGACATCTCGCCGCTCTACGCCGACCTGCATGATCTGCCGCCGGCGCTGTTTACCGTGGGCACGGAAGACCCGCTGCTGGACGACAGCCTGTTCATGTACGCGCGCTGGCTGGCCGCCGGCAACCGGGCGGAACTCGCGGTCTATGCGGGCGGCGCCCACGGCTTCACCGGTTTTCCTCTGCCGCTCGCCGAGCAGGCGAACGCCCGCATGCTGACCTTCATTCGAGACGCGGTGGCCTAACCCCGCTTTCGCTAAAGCGAAACCTCCCCTCGCGACACGGAAGGGCCGGCTTGCGAACGATCGGATCTCCTCAGTCCAACCCCTTCCCCGTGCGAAGGGTGGGCTTGCGCAGCAAGCAGGGGTAGGCCACGGCGCGGAGGCGAACGATGGGCTGGTCGCCCTACCGCAATACCGGGCTCAGCCATCACGAGCCGGCGCGCTCGTGCAAGGGCTACACGCTGGTCACGCCCACGGGCGGCGACTCGACCTTCCTGCTGGACATGGACGGGCGCATCGTGCAGCGCTGGCGCTTCACCACGATCCGGCCATTTTACGCGCGGCTGTTGGAGAACGGCCGCCTGCTGGCGCTCGGCACGGACAGCGCCCTGCCGCCGCCCGAACGGCCGCCCTTCGACCAGCCGCAGCCGGGTTGGCCGCAGCGGGCGCGGCTGCTCGGCGGCGGCGGCACGCACCTGCTGGAGCTGGACTGGAACGGCGCCATCGCCTGGCAGTACGAGAACCCGGCCATCCACCACGACTTCATCCGCCTGCCGAACGGCAACACGCTGCTGCCGCTCTGGGTCGAGTTGCCGCCCGCGTTCGCCCGGCGGGTGCGCGGGCTGCCGCGCCTGCGTCCGAAGGAGAAGCGACCGCCGCTGCTCGGCGACGACGTGATCGAGATCGACCCGCGGGGCAAGGAAGTGGCGCGGCTGCGCGTCTCCGAGGCGCTGGACCCGCGCCGCGATCCGCTCTGTTCGCTGGAAGCCGGCTGGGAATGGACGCACATGAACGCGATCGCGCTGACGGCCGAGGGCAACCTGCTCTTCTCCTGCCGGACGAACAGCCGCGTGGGCATCGTCGCGCGCCCCTCGGGCACGCTGCTGTGGAAGTACGGCTTCCCCGAGATCGCGCACCAGCACCACACCACGGCGCTGCCGGGCGGCAACGTGCAGATCTTCGACAACGGCATGCACCGCATCGGCCTGCCGCGCTCACGCGTGATCGAGGTCAACCCGAAGGACAACAGCATCGTCTGGGAGTACACGGGCGAGCCGTTCGAGCAGTTCTTCAGCGGCCATGTCTCCGGCGCGGAGCGGCTGCCCGGCGGCAACGTGCTGATCTGCGAGGGCGCGCCGGGCCGCGTGTTCGAGGTCACGCCGCGCGGCGAGACGGTGTGGGAGTGGGTGAATCCCTTCGCCAACCGCCAGCAGGGCCGGCTGGTGACGCTGATCTACCGCGCCCACCGCTACACGCCGGAGTTTCCCGGTCTCGCCGGCCGCGAGCTGAACCCGGCCGCCTACGCCGACCTCAACCGGCTGCACGGTCTCACATAGCCCGCGCGGAGGGAAGCTGCCCCGCGTGGCCGGCGTGGGCACGGCTTCGCGGCTGTAGTATCGTGTGCCAAACCGGCAGCACACGCGGCGGCGAGGGAAGGCGATGCTCTCGGATCAGAGCGCGGGCGAGCTGCGCTTTGCCGGCTTCGGTTCGCAGGGCAGTACCGCCGCGGAGGCCGGTCAGCGGCTGGCCGAGGCGCTGCAGCGCTGGATGCAGCAACACGAGCACTGCCGCGTCGTGCAGATCAGCGTGCAGCCGGCGGGCGTGAGCGGCATGGCGCAGCCGTTCGGCCTCGGCGCGCTCGTGGTCTATCTCGCCGGTACGCTGGACAGCGCCGCCGAGGCCGAGGCCGTCGCCACCGCGGTGGAAGAGCTGCAGAAGACACAGACCGAGCGGCGCGACCCAGAGCCGCCGCGCTTCGTCTGAGGCGCGCATCGGCGCGGCGGCCGATCGTTACTCGATGCCGCCGCGGCGCAGCACGTTCTGGATCACGCGGCTGCCCAGCTCCACGGCCACGGGCAGCACACGGTCGTCGATGTCGAACCTGGCGTGATGGTGCGGAAAAACCTTCGCCGGGTCGGCGTGCATGGCGCCGAAGAGGTAGTAGCAGCCGGGGATCTCGTCCAGGAACAGCGCCATGTCGTCCGAAACGGTGGTGGGCGTGGCCAGGAGGCGCGAGCCGCCCAGCAAGGCCGCCGCTTGCTCGCGCACCAGCGCCGCCACGCGTGGGTCGTTGCGCACCGGCGGCGCGGAGATGTCGTAGCGGTACGTGCAGGTGGCGCCGAAGGCCTCGCTGACGCCGGCGACGAGCTTGCCGATGCGCTCCAGCAGCTCGCGCATCAGCGGCAAGTCCATCGTGCGCACGGTGCCTTCCAGCCGCGCCGTCTCCGCCACGATGTTGTTCTTCACGCCGGCCTCAAGCTTGCCGACCGAGACCACGGCCGGCGCCAGCGGGTCCACGTTGCGCGCCACGATCGACTGCAGCGCCGTGACCACGTGGGCGCCGACCAGCACGGCGTCGATCGCGCGATGCGGCATGCCGCCGTGGCCGCCCTTGCCCGTGATCGTGATCTCGAACATGGCGGCGGCGGCCATCTGCGTGCCGTCGGTGATGTTCGCCGTCACCGCCGTCTGCTCGCTGATCAGGTGCAGGCCGAGCGACATCACCGGGTCGACGTTATTCAGGCAGCCGTCTTCGATCATCGCCTTCGCGCCGCCCACCACCTCTTCGGCCGGCTGAAAGACGAAGTAGACGTTGCCGGGCAGCTCTTCGCGCCGCTGGCGCAGGACCTTCGCCAGCGAGAGGGCGATCGCCATATGGCCGTCGTGACCGCAGGCGTGCATGCCGCTTTCGGCCGGCGAGGCGAATTCCAGCCCCGTCTCCTCTTTCAGCGGCAGCCCATCGATGTCGGCGCGGTAGAGCACCGTCGGCCCCGGCTTGCCGCCGCGCAGCAGCGTGGCGCGGCCGGTCTCGGCGTAGGTGTGCACCGCCTCGTAGCCGAACCCGCGCAGGTGCTCCTCGATCGCCTCGCCGGTCCAGTGTTCGTTCCACGACGGCTCGGCGTGGTGGTGCAGCAGCCGGCGTGTGGCGATCGTCTCGGCCGCGACGGCGCGCACCTCGGGACTGAGATCGAACTGCTCGGCGCGGCCGGACCACGCCGCCGGACCGGCCGGTTCCGCTGTCGAAGTCATCGCCATACCCTCCGCAAGGCGCAGCCGCCCGCTGCCCCTGCCGTTGCGGACATTATGCACCCGCGGGCGGGCGACTGCCGGCGTTGGCCCGGCGGCTACAACGTCGGCCTGCTTCCAGCTCCAGGCCGAACAGGACCCGGCCGGTGGTCTCCAGAGTGCGCGGGTGGACGCCGATGTGCTGCGCTCAGGCCCGGCTGCCGGCCGGCGCGGCGCTGAGCACGCGGCTCAAAAAGTCCGAGACGGCGGCGTTGTACTCGGCCGCGGTCTCGTAGTAGACGTTGTGCGGCGCGCCGGCGATCACGCGATATTCCGAGTGCGGCAGCGCCGCGTGCAGCCGCTCGCAGGCGGGGCGCAGGCGATCCAGCTCGCCGACGACGATCAGCATGGGGCTGCTGACGGCGCCGATGCGCTCGCCCAGCGTGGCGCGTTCGGCCAGCGTGCGCCCGCGCGGGCGGGGATAGCGCAGCGCCTCCAGCCGCGTGGCCGTGGAGCGGATGCGCAGATAGCGCTCGAACATGCGTGGCTGGCGCTGCCTGAAGCCGTCTGTGAGCGCATCGCCCACGGGCAGGAAGAGCGTCTCGTGGTCAAGCGGCGCCGGCGAGAGGCCGGGCGCGCCCGCTTCCATCAGCCCCATGCCCGACGGGATCAGCGCCGCGGCGCGGTCCGGGTGGCGCGCCGCCCAGCGCAGGATCGTGTCACCCCCCATCGAGTTGCCGGCCAAAACGGGCCGCTCGATCGCCAGCGCCTGCAGGAAGCCTTCCAGCTCGTCGGCGCGGTCCGGTTCCTCTTCGCCGCGGGGCGAGTTGGAGGAGTGGCCGTGGTTGACGCTGTCGTAGGCGATGCAGCGGAAGCGGCCGCGGAAGACGGCGAACTGCTGGAACCAGGCCTCGCCGCAGGAGCTGTTGCCGTGCAGAAAGAGGAGCGGCCGGCCGCTGCCCTCCTCCTGGTAGTAGATGTCGGTTCCGTTGATCTCGATCCACGGCATCGCGTCGTCTCCTCGTTGCGCCCGCGCCGTCCGGTCGCGGCGGCGGCATGATCGCAGGGCAGGCGCATGCCGTCAAGCAAAGCGGCGTTCGGCGTGGTAGCGTGCCGGTCATGAACATCCGGGCCGTGCGTCCAGACGAAGCGGCGCTGCTGCGCGACGTGCGCCTGCGCGCCCTGGCGGATGCGCCCGGCGCCTTTCTCACCACGCTCGCCGAGGCGCTCGCCTACCCCGATCAGCTCTGGCAGGAGCGCGCTGCAGCGCTGCCCGGCCGCGTGACGTTCATCGGCGAAGATGCAGCGGACGGGCGCTGGTGGGGTATGGTCGGCGGCGTACTGGAGACTGTGCAGGCCGACACGCCGCCGACGGTCTACCTGATCGCGATGTGGGTCGATCCCGCGCGGCGCGGCAGCGGGCTGGGCGAGGCGCTGGTGCGGGCGGTGCTCGATTGGGCCGCAGCCCGAGGCGTGCGCCGCGTTGAGCTGGATGTGGTCGAGACCAATGCGCCGGCTATCGGGCTGTACAGGCGCTGCGGTTTTCTGCCCACGGGCGAGCGGCATACCACATCCACGCGGCCCCAGTACCGCACGCTGCGCATGCGCCACGGCCCGTAGGCGTGACCGGTGGCCCGCCGACTGGTTCCGAGTCAGGCGTTACCGAACCGTGACTTCCTCTCCTCTCAGCGCAGGATAGGCTGAATTAGAGAGCGCAAGTATCCGACGCTGCTAGCACGGGTCCGGAGCGCGGAGCAGGCCTGCACGGCGTACGCAAGACGATCGCCGGGCACGCGAATCTGGCGGTTTTTCTCGCGGTCTGAGCAGCCGCGAGCAACCGAGGGCACGGGGCGGCAGTTGCCGCCCCGTGCCGCGTTTGCGAAATGCCCGGCTAACCGAATCTTTGCCGGTGCTTAACGCTTTCCTCAAGCTCCTCTCAGCCTGGCTTCGTACGGTGAATGAGGGCAGGCACGACCGTCGCGCAACCACGAAGACGGAAGGGCGGAGAGCAGGAGGAGGGGTGATGCTCGGTGCGCAGCGTTAGCCGGCGATGTTGGATGGCGCCCGCGACGCCGAGCCAGGCGCCGGCTTCACCTGTAGCCCACACTCGCGCGGGCGGCCTGCACCTGGCGAGTGATCCAGCCGGCGGGGCCACGTCAGCAGCCGCGGTGGACGGATAGCGTCCCGAGAGGTGGGGTCTGCCCGTCCACCGCGGCGCCAGCGCCAGTAAATCCACCGATTTTGCGCGGATCACAAGAACGAGCGGCGATCGGCGAATTGGCACTCGTCAGCCGTCTATGAAAGTAACGCAGGCCTGCAAGAACACCGGTTCGGAGCATGTGACCCCGCATCGGGCCACCGAGCCGGCCATGAAGCCACTTGTTGGGAGGAAAACCATGAATCTCGGGAAATCGAGCACACGCCGCCTGGCCGCGGGCGCTTGCGCCCTGGCCCTGGCCGCGCTGCCACTGGCGGCGGGCTTCGCCGGCGGCGCGGCGGCGGAGGCGCCGTCCTATCCGCTGATCGCGTCGATGACCGGAGCGCAGGTCGGCGTGGTTGATTTCGACGGCTTCGGCACGTTGCAGCAGTTCTCGATCAACTTGCAGGGCGCCGCGCCCAACACGACCTACACCGTCTCCGACTGCGGCACGAACGGCGACGGCACGCCGGGCTGCGCCGCCGAGGCGACGCCGGCCAGTGTGACAACGGACGCCCTCGGCGACGCGCAGATCGTCGTCAACGTCGAGAACGGCCCGCAGACCGAGGCGTTGACGCTCACCGACACGGCGAACGGCGCGGACACGATCGTCGGCGGCCCGGCCGCGGCGGCCATGCTCGTGGCGCCGTCGATCATCATTGCGCCGGCCACGCTGCCGTAGCCTCGCTTCACCAGCGCAGGGTTGAGCGCGCCGCCCACGGGCGGCGCGCCCCTGGACTTTGGCGGTTTCCACAAGAGGGAGAGGCAAGAGGGCTGCCCGCGGGTAGCGTGACGGGTGCTTGAGACCGTTGCGCCAGCCGGGAGGACAGCCCCATGC
>DATGEL010000097.1 GCA_035310145.1 Dehalococcoidia bacterium | reverse complement strand
GGGAACTGCCGCCATCGGGGGACGGCCTTGAAGGGGGGAACGGTCTGCGGGGATTGGTTCGGCAACCATCAGGCGTTTCTCTCCCCGCCCTACACTAATTTCGAGACTTCGATTGTCTCACCTTAGGTTGGCAGAGAGGGGCCAGAACCGACGGGATGGGGAGTATAGTGGGTGAGCTTCGCGAGATAGACGCGCTCGCTGCTACAGTGCTTGCGCTTGAGGCATAGGCGGTGCCGTTGGAAGACCTCACAGGCACCGCCGATCCTTCGGCGCAGCCGAACGATGTGGCCGGCGGGCCGGGGAGATGTCGAGTCGGCCATCAAGTGGGCGATGCCGTCGAGCAGGCTGGCGTAGGGCACGATAGCGACGCGCTAGGAAGCGGTTGTAGGCGCCTCGGTGGGGCGGGATGATCTGCATCATCGCCGACGGCCGCAGCCGCATCACGGCGGTTCTGGCGACAAGCGATGCCCGCGTCGCGGGCAGCTCGTTCCGTCGCCACGCGTGGGGCCGCGAAATGGAGCCCGGAGCACGGCGGCAGGCCGCGGCAGGTGATCCACGAAGCGGACGCGGTGGTGGCGGCAGAGCTAGCGCTTCGACCTCTGCGCGCTGAGATGCGATGCTGGGCGCCGTGCCCCGCCAGGCGACCTCTTTTTTGCCATCCGCGGCAGCGGCGGCCGGTTCGCGGGCATCGTAGCGCCTCGCCACAGGTAGGCGACCAAGCCGACGCGGCGGTGTGCTACGGGGGCGGTTGAGCGGCCTGGGGCCGGCTCGTCGATCGAGCGCGAGAGCAGCGCGGTCCGGGTTGGCTGAGGGAGCGCCATCAAGCGGATTCGGTCACTTCCAGGCCGTCAGAGTGGCGCCAAGGCATGTGGGCCACAAAGCGGATGTGCCGAGGCGCGCGCTCAACCCAGTCCGCGGCCTGCTGAACAACTTGATCTTGCATAAGATTACCGATGTGAACGTGGTCGGCCAGTTGCGCCGGCAAGTGGGCGGTATCGACGACTCGCTCTGGCAACGGCTGCCCTCGCTGGCGCCCGGCCAGGCGATCGTCTCGCTCGGCAGCATGACGCGGCCGCTGCTCGTCGCCGTCGATCCGGCGTCCTGCCGCCTGCGCATGGTGGACTGAAGGCAGGTCCTCGCCCCCATCGATTCGCGTCTGCCACGCCTTCGTGGCGACCCGACCGCCGCGTACGGGCGACGGGTGATCCGGCATCGGGAGCGCCGACCCCCGCCCCGCGAGTACGGTTCGTGCGGCTCGGCGCTGCGGCGGATGCGAGGCTCAGGCGGGGCCGGCTTCGGGGTGCGCAAGCATGCCGCGCAGGAAGAGGCCGGCGTAGGCACGGGCGCGCTCGTCCGGGCTGCGGCGCACGAAGAACGACGGCTTGAACGACGACGCCAGGAAGTCTGCCGTCAGCTCCACGTCCAGATCGGCGCGGAAGATGCCGGCCGCGATCCCGCGCCGCACCAGTGGTGCGATGCGCGCCACCGGGTTCAGCTCCATGAACAAAGGGATGCAGGCCGGCGGCATGTGCCCGCCCAGCACCGCGGCCATGTCGCCGAAGTGCTCGTGCAGTTGGAAACCGCGCCGCAGCAGCGCTTGGATCGCCTCGATCGGGTCGTCAAGCGCCGAAGCGCTGTCGATGTTGTCGCGGATCTGATCGACCATCTCGGTCACGATCGCGACGATCAGGTCGTCCTTCGTGGGAAAGTTGCGGTAGATCGTGCCCACACCCACGCCGGCGCGTTCCGCGATCTCCTTCATCTCGGCGTCGGGGCCGCGCTCGCGCAGCACCTCGTGCGCCGCCGCCAGCAGGCGGGCGCGGTTGGCGCGGGCGTCCGCACGGGTCGGCGACTGGTCGATGGTCATGAACCAACAGCCTCCGCGATGCCGCCGGCCGCGCCGCGCGCCATCCACGGAACGTGCCCCACCGATCTGCTTCGGAGAGGGGCGGGATGCGATCAACGGCCGATGGACCGGTTTCAGTATAGAGCAAAAGTACGGGTTGACAAGGAAGCGGAACTCGTATTCCAATTAAACGGAACAGTGATTCCATTTCCGTCAAGTAGAGTGTAGCACAGCTTCAGCCACGTTCGCCGTCCGGGCCGGCGCTCGCGGCATCTCGGAGGATCGGCCATGAGCGTTGCTTCATCGTCCGCATCGTCAGCCGCCACCGCCTCGCCCGGAGCCCTCGCTCGCTGGGCGCGTTTCGCCGTGCGCCACCGCAAGGCGGTGGTGATCGCCTGGGGATTGGCGCTGGTGCTGCTGATCGGGATGGTCATCCCCTTCGGCGGCAGCTTCGCCTCCGACTTCTCGCTGCCGGGCACCGAATCGCAGAAAGCGCTGGACCTGCTCAAGAGCCGCTTCCCGACGCAGGCGGGCGACAGTGCCCGCATCGTCTTCCAGGCGAAGTCCGGCATCAACGACCCGGAAATCAAGGCCCGCATCGACGGCGTGCTGCTGCAGGCGAAGGGGCTGAGTGGGGTGGTCGGCGTGCAATCGCCGTTCGACCCGAACAGCCAGGCGATCTCGCGGGACGGGACGGTCGCCTTCGCCACCTTGCAATACGCCAAGCAGGCCGACGCACTGCCGACGAGCGACGTGGACCAGCTGCTCAAGCTGGTCGATCGCTCGAAGGGGAACGGGCTGACGGTTGAGGCCGGCGGCCAGGTGGTCGAAGCGACGGAGACCGAGCCGCCCGGCTCGACCGAAGCGATCGGCCTGCTTGGCGCGGTCTTCATCCTGCTGATCGCCTTTGGCTCGGTCGTGGCGATGGGGCTGCCGCTCGCCACGGCGCTCGTCGGGATCGGCAGCGCCTTCGCCCTGGTCGCCTTCAGCGCCCACTTCCTCTCCTTCCCCACCTTCGTCACCGCGTTCGCCTCGATGATCGGCCTTGGCGTGGGCATTGACTACGCGCTGTTCATCGTCACCCGCTTCCGCGAGGGCCTGCACGCCGGCCGCAGCGTCGAGGACGCCGTGGTGCTGGCCATGGGCACGGCGGGCCGTGCGGTGAGCTTCGCCGGCATCGTTGTGGCGATCGCGCTGCTCGGCCTGATTGCCGTCGGCATTCCCTTTATCGCGGCGGTGGGCATCGGCGCGTCGATCGTCGTGGCGATGGCGGTCGTTGTCGCGCTGACGCTGCTGCCGGCGCTGCTCGCCTTCGCCGGCACGCGCGTCGACCGCTGGCAGCTGCCGCTGTTCAAGACCAGGGGCGCGGGCGACGCGCGCGGCTTCTGGTTCAGATTCGCCGGCGGCATCCAGCGGCGGCCCTGGTTGTGGCTGGTGGTCTCGCTCAGCGCGCTCGTGGTATTGGCGCTGCCTTTCTTCCGCATCCATCTCGGCTTCTCCGACGCGGGCAACAGCCCGACCTCGCTGCACTCGCGCCGCGCCTACGATCTGCTGACCGAGGGCTTCGGCAAAGGCTTCAACGGCCCCTTCATGGCCGTCGTCGATCTGAAGGGCGCGGGGCAGAACGGGCAGGCCGCGCTGGGCAACGTGGAGCAGGCACTGAAGGCCGCGCCAAACGTGGCCCAGGTCTCGCCGCCGATTCCGAATGCGGCGGGCGACGCCGCGATCATGACGATCACGCCGCAGACGGCGCCGCAGGACAGCGCCACCGAGCGGATGGTGCGCGACCTGCGCAAGAGCACGCTGCCGCCGGCGGTGGACGGCAGCGGCGCACGTGTCTATGTGGCCGGCCCGACCGCGGCTTTCGTGGACATCGGCGACCGCATCGAGAGCCGCATGCCGCTGTTCTTCGGCGCGGTGATCGGCCTGAGCTGCCTGCTGCTGATCGCGGTCTTCCGCTCAGTGCTGGTGGCGCTGAAGGCGGCCGTGATGAACCTGCTTTCGATCGGGGCCAGCTACGGCGTGGTGGTGGCGATCTTCCAGTGGGGCTGGTTCTCGAACATTGTCGGCGTCAAGGCCGGTCCGATCGAGACCTTCCTGCCGATGATGATGTTCGCCGTGCTCTTCGGCCTCTCCATGGACTACGAGGTCTTCCTGATCAGCCGCATCCGCGAGGAGTACACGCAGACGCACAACAACGCGGACTCGGTGGGCCACGGCCTTGCGGTCACGGCGCGGCTGATCACGGCCGCGGCGGCGATCATGGTCGTCGTCTTCCTCACCTTCGTGCTGGGCGATAACCGCATTATCAAGGAGTTCGGCATCGGCCTGGCGACGGCGATCTTTGTCGATGCGACGATCGTGCGCCTGGTGCTGGTGCCCTCGACCATGGAGCTGCTTGGCGACGCCAACTGGTGGCTGCCGCGCTGGCTGGACGCGCTGCTGCCGCACCTCGATATCGAGGGCAGCCGCGTGCGCGCCGCCGCAAGCGAGTCCGCAAGCGCGATCGCGGCCGCGGACTGATGCCCCCCGACCTGGCGTCGACTCAAGGGACGCCCTCAGCACACCTGCTCAGGTCATCCTTTACACCGGCGGGCAGTTCGGCTGACCAAAGACCGCCTGAGATGCGCGAGAGCAGCTCCCCCCATCCCAGGACCCATCCAGGCGCGGGATGGCGAATCTTGCGCCTTACAGCGCCCCTGGCTATGCTCGGCCTTTCTACTCTTCCCGGAGGGCCGGGGTCATGCCAGCGACCAAGCGGGTGCGCCGCCGGCCGACTGACGATTGGACGGACCTCCAATTCCGGCTTACCTGGCCGGAGCAGGTGCAGTACGAGCTGATTCGCCCCGTCGTGCTCTTTGGGCTCCCGCCGACGGCACGTGCGGAGCAGACCGGGGTATCGCCCCGCACGCTTGCGCGCCACGCCGACCGCTTCGAGGCGGAGGGGCTGACCGCCTGCTTTGACCAGCCGGCGCCGGCGCGCCTGTCCGCAGACATCCGCCAAGCGCTGCGCGAGCTGAAAGCAGAGTATCCCGGTTTGGGGCTGCGGGAGTTGGTCGGCATCTGCGCGGTGCGCTTCGGCCGTCGGCTCAGTCATCACACGGTCGCCCGCGTGCTCGCCGAGGCGCCGCTGCCAACATCGGCGACCCGCCGCTTTGCCCCGTACCATCAGCTCCCGAACGCCACCGAGCGGCGGTTGGCCATCATCCGTCTTCATGTTGAGGGCTGGAGCGTCCAGAGCATCGCCGGCTATCTGGAAACCAGCCGGCCGACGGTCTATACCGCCCTGCGGCGCTGGGTGTCCGAGGACTTTGCCGGTCTCCCGGACAAGTCGCGTGCCCGCAAGCGCCGGGCGCTGAAGGTGGACTTGCGCACGCTGGAGACTGCTCGCCAGCTCCAGGAGAATCCCGAGTTGGGCGCCTTCCGGCTGCACAGCCGCTTGAAGGAGGAGTTCGGCATCGACCTCAGCCGCAGCACCTGTGGCCGCATCCTGCAGCACAACCGGGCGCTGTACGGTTTACCGGGTCCCCAGAAGCAGCCGACGACGCCCAAGGCGATGCCGTTCGCCGCGCGTTACCCGCACCAGTACTGGACCGTCGACCTGCGCTACATCGATGTCCACCGCATCGACGATGACCCTGTGTACTGCATTTCCATCATGGACAACTACAGCCGCGCCATCCTGGCCAGTGCGCTCTCGCGACGGCAGGACCTCAACGCCTACCTGGTGGTGCTCTACGCCGCGCTCAGGGAATACGGCTGTCCCGAGCAGCTGGTCAGCGACAACGGCAGCATCTTCAAGGCCGAGCGGGCCACGGCCATCTACGTCGCGCTCGGCATCGAGCACAAGCGCATCGAGCACCATCAGCCCTGGCAGTCCTACATCGAGACGACCTTCAACGTGCAGCGGCGGATGGCGGACTGGGACTTCGCCAAAGCGACGAGCTGGGTGGCGTTGCAGCAGGTGCACGACCGCTGGGTGGAGCAGTACAACGCCCAAGAGCATTGGACACACCGGGCCCGCCGGCCGGAGCGGCGCACGCCGGCGAGCGTGCTGGCCTGGGTCATCGGCAGACCACAGGAGCCGGCCGAGCTGGCGCGCCTCTTCGCGCCGGTGCGCTACGAACGACGGCTGGACCGGGCGGGCTACGTGCAGTTTCGCCGCTGGCGGGTGTACGGCAACCGGGCAGTGGCCCGGCAGGACGCCCTGGTGTGGCTGTCGGAGGAGACGCTGACGGTGGGGCACGGCGAGGAGCCGCTCGCCTATTACACGGTGAAGGTGAACCGCCGCGGCGAGCTGACCACGGAGACCGCGCCGCGCGTACTTCCAGCCCGCTATCAGGCCGAGCAAGCACCGCTGTGGAGTTGGACGCCGGAGTCCGACGAGTGGCGCTTGGCGCTGCCGGTGCCGCCGCGGCGACGGCGTTGGCGCCGGCGACCCGCCCCAGCCAGCGGGGTGCAGGGCTGTTTCAGCGAGCAGGTGGCGGTCGGCTGAGGGACGTCGACGCTAGCGCGGTATACTGCGGCGCGGCACGGGACAGCGACCAGCACGGAGGGCGAGGCATGGGCGAGCTAGACGGACAGGTGGCAATTGTGACCGGCGGCGGTCGGGGCATCGGCCGCGCCGTCGCTGTTGCCCTGGTACAGGCGGGGGCGGCGGTGAGCGTGGCCGCCCGCAGTGCCGACGAGCTGGCGGACACGAGCAAGGCGATTGCCACAGCCGGGGGGCGGGTGGTGGCGGTGCCCACCGATGTCCGCGATGCGACCGCGGTGCGGCACCTGGTCGCGGAGACGGAGCAGCAGCTAGGGCCGGTCACCCTCCTGGTGAACAACGCCGGCACACCGGGACCGGCCGGCAACGACTGGGAAGTGGATGCCGAGCAGTGGTGGGAATGCCAGGAAGTGATTGTGCGCGGCGCGTTCCTCTGCCACCAGGCGGTCGTGCCCGGGATGCTGGCCCGTGGTGGCGGGCGCATCATCAACATGGTGAGTGTCACCGGCACGCGGGCCTACCCGCCCATCATGGCGACGTCGGTCGCGAAGACCGCCTTGCTGCGCATGACGGAAGGCTTGGCTCAGACCGCCGGTCCGCACGGGGTGCACGTCTTTGCAGTCCATCCCGGGGTGGTAAAGACCCGGCTACTGCTGTCCTACAAGTTCGGCTTGCCGGAGAGCGTCTATGCCCCGGCGGAGCGGGCGGCCGACCTTTGTGTGCGGCTGGCCTCGGGGCGCTACGATGCGCTCTCCGGACGCTTCCTTACAATCGACGATGACCTCGACGCGCTTGGGCAGCGGGCAGCGGAGCTGGCACAGCAGGAACAGCTCCTGCTGCGTATCAAGACGTAGCCCTCCTGGCTGCGGCCGGTATCGCGACGATGCAACGCGACGTTTGCCAACCGAACTGCCCGCCGGTGTAAAGGATGACCGGAGCAGGTGTGGCCCTCAGCGCGCGCTGAGGGCGTCCCACCGCCGGTCTGCGCGGCACAGCGCGGCCACAACAGAGGGTCAAGCCGCGGGGCGTCTTATGGACGGTCGAACAACTGTACGAAAGTATCGTGCGCCGGCAAGGACGCACAGGAGAAAATGGAGAGGAATCAAGCGCCGGCTGATCCACGCCCCGGGTGCTCCGCGCGTTGTAATTTGGCGATCTCAGCCTTCGAAGCGGCCACGGCACGGGTTGCGAAGTCCAGGATCAGCGAGAGTTCGGCGTCGGTGTAGCGCGTGTACAACGTCTCCATCGCCTGCTGCATCGACGAGAACAGCGGCAGGAGCTCGGCTTCCCGTTCGGAGTTCCGCGTGATGAGTACGCGGCGGCGATCGCGAGGATCCGCTTCGCGCCGCACGTAGCCAGCACGTTCCAGGCGATCGACCAGCCCCGTCACGCCGCCGGTGGTCAGTCCGGTCAGCTCTGCCAGCCGCCCGGCCGTGACGCTGCCGTCCCGGCTGAGGAAGCCGAGGCTTTCCAGGTCGGTTGCGCCGATGCCGAGACGGTTGGCGACCGCCTGACTGAAAAGCACGCTGTAGCCGCTCACCTCGCGCAGTGCTTCGGTCAGGGCGGCAACAAGCTGAGGGCGACGGGGAGATTCGCGGCTTGACATGGCCTGCCATTCATCTTAGTATCTAAGTATCTTAGATACTAAACAAGTGAGCCGATGAGACAATCATCCGGGCACAGTATAGCCGCCGCCGGGACTCGGCCCAAGCCAGCGGCGCGCCCACGCAGCACGAGGAGCAGGAGATGAGTATCGGCACCGCCACGCTCGAAGCCCCGTCGCGCAATGGCATGCACGCGGCGACCGCCTACGCGCTCAGCGTCAGCCAGCTGGTGAAGCGCTACGGCGAGTTCATCGCCGTCAAGGGGATCAGCTTCGCCGTGCAGCAGGGCGAGATCTTCGGCCTGCTCGGCCCAAACGGCGCGGGCAAGACGACGACGATCGAGGTTATCGAAGGGCTGCGCGAGGCGACGTCTGGCGAAGTATCCGTGCTGGGCCGCAGCATCACCGCCGACCCGCGCGGCGTGAAGCGGCTGATCGGCGCCCAGTTGCAGCATTCCGACTTCTTCGAGCACCTGCGGCTGACCGAGCAGCTCGATTACGTGGCCGCCTGCTACGACACCCGCTGCGATGCGATGGCGCTGCTGCGGGAAGTGGACCTGGCGGACCGCCCGAAGCTGCGCGTGCAGCAGCTCTCCGGCGGCCAGCAGCAGCGCTTCGCCATCGCCGCGGCGCTGGTCAATGACCCGCCGCTGGTGCTGCTGGACGAGCCCTCCACCGGCCTGGACCCGAAGGCGCGCATCGACCTCTGGCGGCTGATTCGCCGCCTGCAGAGCGAGGGCCGCACGATCCTGCTCTCCACCCACTACATGGAAGAGGCCGAAGAGCTGTGCGACCGCGTGGCGATCATGGACCAGGGCACCATCGGCGCCATGGGTGCCCCGGCCGCGCTGATTCAGCAACTACTTGAGACGGGCTACCGGCGGCCCGCGCCGGTGCGGCAGGCGACGCTGGAAGACGTCTTTTTGTCCACCACCGGTCACGGCTTCGGTGAAGGCGAGGAGGAGAAGTAATGCGAGTCTTTCGCGCGACACTCGATAACCAGATCAAGAGCTTCTATCGCGACCCGCAGGCCGTGATCTGGACGCTCGCCATGCCGCTGCTGATCATGCTGGTGCTCAGCCTGTTCAACCTCCACGCCGTCGGTCCGGGCGGGGTGAAGCGCAACTATATGGACCTGCTGCTGCCCGGCATGATCGCACTCACGGCCACCAACGTGGGCTTCAACAGCGTGATCTTCGGCATCACCCGCTACAAGGAGCGTGGCGTGCTGCGCCGGATCAAGGCGTCGCCGGCCAGCGCGATGGCTTTCGTCAACGGCATCGTTGCCAGCCGCGTGCTGATGGTGGCCGGCTCCTGCGTAATCACCTGGGCGATCGGGCGCTTCGTCTTCCAGGCGCACGTGACCGGCAGCACCCTGGGCTTGATTGCGCTCTCCATCATCAGCGCCCCGGCGTTCATTGCGATCGGCATGATCGTCGTTGGGCTGGCGAAGAACGAGGACCAGGCCGGGCCGATGTCCTTCCTCTTCTTCCTGCCGATGTTGCTCTTCTCCGGTCTCTTCGTCTCCCGCGCCGGCCTCAACGGCGGCGTGGCCTGGGTGACGCACGGTCTGCCGATGACCTACCTGGTGGACGCGTTGCAGCGCGTGTCGTTCGGTGGCCAGGGCTTCTCCTCGGCGCTGTGGACGGACCTCGCGGGCATCGCGGTCTGGGCGCTGATCGCCACGGCGATCGCCACCCGCACCTGGAAGTGGGAGTCGTAGGTCACACCTGCGCTGTTCCACAACGAATGCGGCCCTTCTCCGCGCGGAGAAGGGCCGCATTCGCTTCTAAGACATGGTTTCAAGACCGGCGTTCAGGTGCGATCGCACACCTACAAGCGGGAACTCGAGCCGGTTTTGAAACCATCTGTAAGTGCCCTGGCGCGCCTTCAGCCGCGCGAGGGCAGCGCGACCGTGGCCGTGCCCGGCGCGCAGACTTCGCCGCGCTGGTTCTCCTCCCAGATCTCGCAGTCGGCCAGGTGCTCGCCCCTGGCTTCGTAGACGCGGGTGACACGGCCGCGGCAGGTGAGCGTGTCGCCGGCGAATCCCGGCCGGCGGTTGCTCCAGCCGAACTTCTTGAGCAGGCCGCGCGGGCCGATCCAGTCCATCAACATCTGCACGAGGTAGGCGCCGTGCAGATGCCCCTGCACCAGCACGTCGGCGTGGCCCTCCGTCTGCGCGTACTCCCTGTCGTAGTGGATGCGGTGCGCGTTCCAGGTGACCGCGCTGTAGCGGAAGAGCGTCACCGGCGTTGGGTGCTTGGTGAGCGGTGGAATCTCTGTGCCCTCACGCACGTCCTCGATGAACAGGCGTTGCTGCGGCGGCGCGGCTTGGGTCATTGAACGTGGCTCCGCTCAGCGCATGATCGCCGTCTGGCGGCAGGTGACGAGCAGCTCGTCGCGCTGGTTGACGTAGCGCTGCTCGGTGATGATCAGCACGAAGGGACCGCTGCGGCCCTCGCGCTGCTCCATGCTCTCGGTGCGCGTGAGGCAGCGAACGACGTCCCCCGGGCGCACGGGCTGGTGAAACTCCAGCTCCTGGCCGCCGGCCATGCGCCGCCGCGCGTTGCCCTCGGCCTGCTCGTTGCGTCGCAAGCCGAGGCCGTCCCTGCTCAGCTCGCCCTCCTGCGGCCCGACGCCCCAGGTGATCACGGCCGTGAGGTAGTTGGGCGGCGCGACGATGCCGCCGTACGGCGTTTGCTTTGCGTAGGCTTCGTCGAAGTAGAGCGGGTTCAGGTCGCCAACGGTGAGGGCGTAGCGCTGGATATCGAGCAGCGTGATCTCGCCCAGCAGCGTCTCCTGCTCGACGCCGATCTGGGCGCGCAGCTCGTCCGTGATCAGACTTGGCGTCGTCAAGGCCGGTCTCCCTGCTCAGGCGAAGGCAGCGATGTGCGTCAGCTCGCGGCCGATGATCAGCTTCTGGATCTGCGAGGTGCCCTCGTACAGCCCCAGCGCGATCGCGTCCCGCAGATAGCCCTCGACCGGGTACTCACCCACGTAGCCGACGCCGCCGTGCACCTGGATCGCGTTGCGCGCCGCGCGCACGGCGCACTCGGCGGCATAGTATTTGGCCATCGAGAGTTGCAGCGGCGTGACCGTGCCGCGGTCCTTCATGTCGGCGGCGCGCAGCACCAGCAGGCGGGCGGCGTCCGTCTCCGTCGCCATGTCGGCGAGCAGTTCCTGCACGAGCTGGTGGGCGGCGATCGGCTTGCCGAACTGCTGCCGCTGCGTCGAATAGGCCACGCAGGCGTCGACGCAACCCTGCGCCACGCCCACGGCGCAGGCGGCCGTACTCAGCCGCCCGGCATCGAGCGCCGTCATCGCCACTTTGAAGCCCTGGCCGATCTGGCCGAGCACATTTTCCCGCGGCACGCGGCAGTCTTCGAGGAAGAGCGCCGAGGTGTTCGAGGCGCCGAGCCCCATCTTGCCTTCGATCGGCCGGGCGCTGAAGCCGGGCGTGTTCGTGGGCAGCAGGAAGGCGCCGATCCCCTTCGAGCCGGCGCCGCGCTCGGTCTGCGCGAAGAGGATCACGAAGTCCGCCACGCCACCGTTGCTGATCCACATCTTGGAACCAGTAATCGCCCACTCATCGCCGTCGAGGGTGGCGAAGGTCTCCATCGCCGCCGGGTCGCTGCCGTGGTCTGGCTCGGTGAGCGCGTAGGCGCCAATCCACTCCGCGGCACAGAGCTTTGGCAGATAGGCCTGCTTCTGCGGCTCGCTGCCCCAGCGCTCGATCGTCTGTGAGACGAGCGAGATCTGCACCGTGAGCGCCGAGGTGAAGACGGAGGCGCTGACCTTGCCGATCTCCTCGCAGATCAAGCAGTAGGAGACGCTGTCGATGCCGGCGCCGCCGTACTGCTCAGCGATCGGCCCGCCCAGCAGGCCGATCGGCGCCATCTTGCGCATGACCGCTTCGGGGAAACGGTCGTTGTGCTCGTTCGCCTTGACGTGGGGCGCGATCTCGCTCTGGGCGAAGCGGCGCGCCGTGTCGCGGATGAGCTGCTGGTCCTCGCTGAGGCTGAAGTCCACGACCTGCTCCTGCGTTCGCTGCTCCCCGCGCTGTGTTCCAATCGTAGACAGCGATAGGAGACAGTCAAGGGCGGCACGGCCGCCGCCCGGCGCCAGAAGCGCGTTTGACCGCAGTACGGCGGAATGCCAGAGTGATCGCACGAACGCGCGAGGCGCGGTACCCCCGATCGCGCCGCTCACCTGGAGGCTGGCGATGAAACCCTGGCGGTCCGGCGCGCTGCGCGCCGGCGTGCTCTGCGGCCTGGCGCTGGTGCTGGCCGCGTGCAGCAGCAACAACAACAAGAGCGGCAACAACGCACCCTCAAACGCGGCGAACGCACCCGCGGCCACGCGGGCAGCGAGTGCAGCGGCGACTCAGGCGAGCGCAGCCACCGCCGCGGCCCCGGCCGCTTCAGCCGCGGCCAGCACCCGCGCCGCGACGGCCGCCGGCACGGCGGCAGCGGCCAGCGGGGCGACGAAGACGGTCAAGCTCGGCGCGGCCTTCAGCCTCACCGGCGCCGCGGCACAGTACGGCGTGACGCAGAAGAACGGCGCCCAGCTCGCCGTCGAGGAGATCAACGCCGCCGGCACCGTGCCCGGCGTCAAGCTCGACCTGACCGTGGAAGACGACGCGAGCACCAAGGACCAGGCGATCACCGTCTTCCAGAACTTCATCACACAGGACAAGGTCGCCGCGATCCTGGGACCGACGCTCAGCAACTCGGCGCTGGCCTCCGACCCCGTGGCGCAGCAGGCAAAAGTGCCGGTGCTCGGCGTCTCCAACACCGGCACGGGCATCACCGAGATCGGCGACTTTATCTTCCGCGACTCGCTCGCCGAAGCCGATGTGGTGCCGCAAACCGTGGCGAAGTCGCAGCAGAAGCTCGGCTTCAAGACGGTCGCCATCCTCTACGCCAACGACGACGCCTTCAGCAAGGCCGGCTACGACGCCTTCAAGGGCGCCCTGGACAAGCAAGGCATCAAGATCATCGACACCGAGACGTTCTCCACCAGCGACAAGGATTTCTCCGCCCAGCTCGCCAAGGTGAAGGACGCGAAGCCCGACGCGATCGTCGTCTCCGCGCTGCTCGATCCCGCCGTCGGCATCAGCACGCAGGCGCGCAAGCTGGGGATGATGCAGCCGATCATCGGCGGCAACGGTTTCAACTCGCCGGCCTTCATCAAGGGCGCGGGCGACGCGGCCGAGGGCGTGATCGTCGGCGCGGCCTGGAACTCCGGCAGCAGCAACCCGCTCAGCCAGAAGTTCATCGCCGCCTACAAGGCGAAGTACAACAGCGACCCGGATCAGTTCGCGGCGCAGGCCTACACCGGCGTCTACATCATGGCGCAGGCGATGAAGATCGCCGGCAGCACCGAGCGCCAGGCGATCCGCGACGCCCTGCCGAAGGTCAAGGACTTCGACACGGTGCTCGGCAAGTTCAACTTCACCGAGAAGCGAGACGCCTTGCACGACGCCGTGATTCAAGTGGTGCAGGGCGGCAAGTTCGTGCCGCTGCAGTAGCCGCCGCTCGACCCTCACCCCCGGCCCCTCTCCCAATCCTGGGAGAGGGGAGACGCGGCGCAGCCACGCCGAGAAGGTGTCGGGTTAACCGCAAACCGGTCGGAACGCTCCAGACTGGATCGCCCTTCCCCCAGGATAGGGGGAAGGGACGGGGATGAGGGCGTGTGAGCCAGCAACTGATCAACGGCCTGTTCACGGGCAGCATCTACGCGCTGTTCGCCGTCGGCTACACGCTCGTCTTCGGCATCCTCGACATCCTCAATTTGGCGCACCAGGCGGTGTTTATGCTGGGCGCCTTCGTGGCGCTGGAGCTGGTGCTGCACCTGAAGCTCGAAATCTTCCTGGCGCTGGCGCTGGCGATGTTGGCCGCCGGCGGCATCGGCATGGTGCTCAACTACGTGGCGTTCAAGCCGCTGCGCCGCCGGACCGACACCTACTTCTCCGGCATGATCAGCAGCATCGCCATGGCCACGATCTTCGAGGC
>DATGEL010000096.1 GCA_035310145.1 Dehalococcoidia bacterium | reverse complement strand
TGCTCAACGCCGCGAGCGGTGTCCTGCGCGCCTGAGCCTGATCCGGACCTGCACTCCCGGCTCCCGCTCGCCTGGACCACGCGGCGAGCACGGTCGATGTGCCAAAGTCCAGGGCCGGGCACGCTGTGCCCGGCCGGCGCGCTCCTGTTGTTCAGCGAGCCGGCCGCCGCTGTTCATCCGCGACGCTTCGCGCTATCGTGCGCGCGAGCACGCGGAGGAGGGCAGGCGATGCGCATCGGGGTTCAGCCCGCAAACTCGGGGCCGCTGGCCACGCCGGAGTTCATCAGCGAGATCGCCGAGCTGGCCGACGGCCTCGGCTTCGACTCGCTGCAGATCACCGATCACCTGGTCATGCCCGTGGAATACAGCTCTCGCTATCCATACAACGCCAGCGGGCGCATGGCCGCCGGCCCGGACGACACCTACTTCGAGCCGCTCGGCCTGATCGCCTACCTGGGCGGGCGCACGCGGCGCATCCGCCTGGGCACCAGCGTGCTGATCGCGCCGTACCGCCATCCGGTCGTCACGGCGAAGTACCTGGCAGGGCTGGATCAGCTCACGGGCGGCCGGCTGCTGCTGGGCGTCGGCGTGGGCTGGATGGCGGAGGAGTTCGCAGCGCTGGGCGCGCCGTCCTTCGCCGAGCGCGGCGCCGTGACCGACGAGATCATCCAGGTCTGGCGCACGCTCTGGCGCGATCAGCCTGCCAGCTTCGCCGGCCGCTTCTTCCAGTTCGCACCGCTTGGCCTGATGCCGAAACCGGCGCAGCCGGGCGGCATTCCCATCTACATCGGCGGCAGCAGCCGGCCCGCCATCCGCCGCGCCGCACGCCTGGGCGACGGCTGGCAGCCCTTCAAGCTGTCACCGGATGAGCTTGCGCCCGGCCTCGCCCTGCTGCGCGATCAGTCGGCGAAGCTCGGCCGCAGCCTCGATGGCTTCACGATCTCCATGCGCCTGGGGCTGCGGCTGAGCGCCGTTGCCAGCGAGCGCCGCTCCAGCGAGGAGCCGTGGAAGGCGCTCGTCGGCACGCCGGCCGAGGTGATCCGCGACCTCGAAGCCTACGAGCGGCTGGGCGTGAACGAGGCCGTGTTCGACTTCCGCTCCTGCTCGGCCGACGAAACGCGCGAGACGCTGCGCCTGGCCGCCGCCGAGCTGTTGCCGCGCTTCCAGCAACAAGCCGCCGCGGCGAAGCCCGCCTGACGCGGCGAGGCCCGCACGCCGCGCGTTGACCCGCGAACTCCCCGGCCTTGAAGATGAGGACAGGATGGAGTGTACCTGCCGGGAGCAACACCATGCGCCGAGCGAGCCTGATCACCGTCGACTGCGGCGATGCGTCCCGTGCGCGGATCGCCGGGACAGGGCTCGATGTCTTCGAGGTCTGGCACGTCTTCCAGAACGTCGAGCAGGACTTCGAGCGGCTGCGCGGCGCCTTCGACTGGCTCAGCGAACGGCAGCTGCGCTCCGCTCTGGATTTCGCCGCGGAGCATCCGCGGGAAATGGCCGGCCGGCTCGCCGCGGCCGCGCAGAGCGAGGAGCGCCTCGCCCGGCTCTGGCGTGAACACCCCTCGACTGCACCGCCGCGGCGGTGATCAGCTACTACCTCGACGAAAACCTGTCGTGTGAGATCGCCGCACTCGTGCGCAAACGCGGAATCGACGCGCTGTGCTCGCACGAGTGCGGCAACGATGGCACAACCGATGCGGAGCAGCTCGCCTTCGCCGCTGCCTGCGGCTGTTGCCTCGTCACTAACGATCCGGAGGACTTCATCGGTCTCGCGGATGAGTACGCCCGCAGTGTCAGGCAGCACGCGGGGATCCTCCTGCTGCCGCGCTCGCTGACGCCGGAAGCAGCCAACTTTGATCGCATCGCACAGGCGCTGGCGCGTTACGCCGGGCCGTATCCCAACGGCATGCAGCACATCGATTGGCTGCGGCCCATGCCGGAAACGTAGCATCCCCGAATCTCAGCGACAGCCGCCGCGGCGAAGTTCGGGTAGGCCAGCCGGCTCAGCCCACGCCCAGCTCGTGCGGGTTGAGGCGGCCCTGCTGCTCGATCAGCTTGGCGACGAGGCCCGTCCAGCCGGTCTGGTGGCCGGCGCCCAGGCCCGCGCCCGTATCGCCGTGGAAGTATTCGTAAAAGGGCACACAGTCGCACCAGCGCGGGTCCGTGTTGAGCTGCGCCTTGCCGCCGAAGACGGCGCGGCTGCCGTGCTCGTCGCGCAGGAAGATGCGCATCAGCCGCTGCGACAGCTCGCTGGCGATCTCCATCAGCGTCAGGTAGCGGCCGGAGCCGGTCGGGCATTCCACCTTGAAGTCGTCGCTGTAGTAGTGGTGGAACTTCTGCAGCGACTCGATCAGCAGGTAATTCACCGGGAACCAGACCGGCCCGCGCCAGTTCGAGTTGCCGCCGAACAGGCCGGTGGTCGATTCGGCCGGCTCGTAGTCCACCGAGTGCACCATGCCGCCCGCCTCGACCGAGTACGGGTGGTCCTTGTGGTACTTGCTCAGCGAGCGCACGCCGTAGTCGCTCAAAAACTCGGTGGGGTCCAGCGCCCGCTTGAGCAGCGCCTTCATGCGGTGGCCGCGCACCAGCGCCAGCAGGCGCAGCTCGCCCGCCCCCGGCTCGTACCAGCGTGAGACGAGCGCCGCCAGCTCCGGCCGGTGCTCCAGGAACCACTCCAGCCGCTGCTTGAAGGCGGGCAGCCGATCGAGCACCGCCGGCTCGACCGTCTCCACAGCGAAGAGCGGGATCAGCCCGACGAGCGAGCGCACCTTCATGCGCAGCGGCGAGCGGCCGGGCACGTTCAGCACGTCGTAGAAGAACTCGTCCTCGTCGTCCCAGAGCGAGATGCCGGTGCCGCCCAGGTCGTTCATGGCCGAGGCGATGAAGAGAAAGTGCTCGAAGAACTTGGTGGCGATGTCCTCGTAGACGGGGTTGCTCAGCGCCAGCTCGAGCGCGATCGTCATCATGTTCAGGCTGAACATGCCCATCCAGCTCGTGCCGTCGCTCTGCTCGATGTGGCCGCCGTCGGGCAGCGCCGCCGAGCGGTCGAAGACGCCGATGTTGTCCAGGCCGAGAAAGCCGCCCTGGAAGACGTTGCGGCCTTCGGGGTCTTTGCGGTTCACCCACCAGGTGAAGTTGAGTAAGAGCTTGTGGAAGACGCGCTCCAGAAAGGCGCGGTCGCCCGTGCCCGTGAGGCGCTGCTCGATCTTGTAGACGCGCCAGGCGGCCCAAGCGTGCACCGGTGGATTCACGTCGCCGAAGGCCCACTCGTAGGCGGGCAACTGGCCGTTGGGATGCATGTACCACTCGCGCGTGAGCTGCACGAGCTGGCGCTTGGCAAAGTGCGGGTCGATCAGCGCCAGCGGCAGGCAGTGGAAGGCGAGGTCCCAGGCCGCGTACCACGGATACTCCCAGGTGTCGGGCATGGAGATGATGTTGGCGTTGTTGAGGTGGCGCCAGTCGGCATTGCGGCCGTGCTTACGCCGTTCGGGCGGTGGCGGCTCGGCCGGGTCGCCGTCCAGCCAGACGGCGACGTCGTAGTCGTAGAACTGCTTGCTCCAGAGCATGCCGGCGAACGCCTGGCGCTGCACCAGGCGCTCGTCGGCGCTGGTGGCCGGGCTGGTGAAGGTCGCGTAGAACTCGTTCGCCTCGGCCTGCCGCAGGCGGAAGACCTCGTCAAACTCGGCGAAGGGCGCGTCGTGCGCGGCGTGCGAGAGGCGCAGCCGCACCGTCGCGGTCGCGCCCGGCGCGACGGTCTGCGCGTAGTGCGCGGCGGCTTTGGTGCCCGTCTGCGCCGGATTGCCGGCCTCCTCGTCGCCCTGCACGACGGCCGCGTGGAAGGCGTCCTTGACGTAGGGCGTGCGGTTTGCGGAGCCGTACAGCCGCTGGAAGTTGGTCTCGTTCTCGGTGAAGAGCAGCGCCGGCGCGCCCTCGCAGGCGAGCCAGTACTGCGCCAGCGGCGCGCTCGGGTGCTGCGCCACGATCTGGCGGCTGCCGTCCGGCGCCTGGCCGCCGGCGCGCAGCTCCGGCCGCGCCTCGCCCGTGCGCCAGCTCCAGGTGTTGCGGAACCAGAGCGTGGGCAGCAGGTGCAGCGGCGCCGGGTCCGGCCCGCGGTTTGTGGCGCTGACGCGGATCAGCACGTCGTCCGGCGCGGCCTTGGCGTATTCGACCAGGACGTCGAAGTAGCGGTTCTCGGCGAAGACGCCGGTGTCGATCAGCTCGTACTCGGGCGCGGCGCGGCCGCGGCGGCGGTTCTCCTCGAGCAGGTCGGTGTAGGGGAAGGCGCGTTGTGGGTACTTGTACAGCGCCTTCATGTAGGAGTGCGTGGGCGTGCTGTCGAGGAAGAAGTAGCACTCCTTCACGTCTTCGCCGTGGTTGCCCTCCGGCCCGCTGAGGCCGAACAGCCGCTCCTTGAGGATCGGGTCGGCGCCGTTCCAGAGGGCGAGGGCGAAGCAGAGCAGGCCGTGGTCGTCGCAGATGCCGAGCAGGCCGTCCTCGCCCCAGCGGTAGGCGCGCGAGCGGGCGTGGTCGTGGGGCAGGTAGTCCCAGGCGGCGCCGAACTCGGAGTAGTCCTCGCGCACCGTGCCCCACTGGCGCTCGGCAAGATACGGCCCCCAGCGCTTCCACGGCGCCGTGTGCTGGCGCGACTCTTCCAGCCGGTCGTGCTCCGCCATCATTGGACTCTCCTGCCGCCGCCTCGATCGCGTGTGCCCGGCGCCGCGCCCGCCCGCGGGCTGGCGTGCCGCGCGAGCGCCGTGTCCAGTCCATAGTAGCCGCTCGGCCGCCGGGCGTGACGCGGAGCCGCGTCGCGAGCCGGCAAGCGAACGGCTTTCAGAGAACGTCGCCGCCGGCCGCGCATGACAACTCTGTTGCATTTTCTGATGCGTTCCCGTCGCCGCGTGCACGATTTTGCGGGGGTAGGCTTCCCGGCAACGGTCGCGTTGAGAAGTGTTCGAGGGGGTGCGATGCCGCTGCCCCGCCGGCGCATAGTCCTGATCCTCGCCGCGGGCGCCGCCCTCCCCGACGGCGCCGCGGTGGCCGTCTCCGCGGCCCATCAGGGGGCGGCGACGTCGGCCGCGCCGCACCGCTCGCCCACCGTGCCGCCGCACGGCCTTCCCGGCCTGGTCGAACGCATCACGCCCGCCGGCACGTACTTCTCCCTCACCGACAGCCAGGGCTCGGTGCTGGCGATCGTGAACAGCAGCGGCGCGGTGGTGCAGAACTACGCCTACGACGTCTTCGGCGCGGTGACCAGCCAGAGCGGCGGCCTGGGCAGCGAGCCGCAGTTCGCCGGGCAAGAGACCGACCCCGACGGCCTGCAGTAGCTGCGGGCGCGGTACTATGACCCCGCCACCGGGCGGTTCTTGAGTCGCGACGCGTGGAGCGTCTCAGACACGACCGTCTACCACCCCTACGTCTACGCCCGCAACAACCCGGCGAGCGTCATCGACCCGTCCGGGCATTCGGGCTGCCAGGATCCTGATGATCCCAACGACGCCCTGGACTGCCCGCAGCTGGTCGGGCCAGGCAACGCGTCGATCGAGGACACGGCCGGCCAGGGTCCCACGGAGGCCCAGATCGCTGCGGCGAACGCGGCCGAGACGGACGCCGCCGCAGCCGGCGAGAGCGGCGTCGAGCGGCCCGGGTCCACGAGCGCAGAGGGCACGGAAACCGCGACGCTCGACCTGAGCAGCGCCACGCGTCTCACGCCCAACGAGATTTCAACAGCTGAGCGGCTGGCCGCGCTTCCGCAAATGGCGGGAAGAACCCTCACAGAAAGCCCGCACGAGGGCGCCGAGTTGGCCGACGATCAGGGCCGCAGTTACGACCTGATGGGTCAACCACAGGCCTCGAAGCACTGGAACGAATCGGAATTCTTGGGCTCGATCAACAGCCGCCTCTTGAAAGAGAACGATTTCTCCGTTATAGATCTGACAGGATTCACAGCCGACCAAGTAGACACCGTCCGAGACTATGTGGACTCGCTTCCGCAAGAGGATCAGGACAAAATCATCAGGATTGGCTTCTGATGGCCGGCGTTATAGCGACGCCTCAACGAGATCCATGGAAGGTCGCGAATTGGGCGTTTCAACTGCTGCTCACGCGCGTGTCGGATGAATCTGACGACGAAAGCGATCGTTTTGTCCTTCAAAGAGCGATGATTTTTCAAACACTGGACTTAGGGCGTTTCGATCCAGTTCAGCGGACGCGGCTGGCTCGAGCAGTCGCTCGCAGCGCTGAGAAGCTGCGCCCGGAACTCCTGCTGAGTGATGACCCTCGCGACCAAGGATTTGCCACCCGGCTTACCACTCTTGCACTGGCTCTAAACGAAGACTTCGGGTGATCGGTCGCCGCAGAAGCCGCAGCGAACGACGCGCCGAAGTCATTTCACAAAGGGCCCAGCGCGTTGGAAAAGCCGGAGCAGTTCTGGTCGCCGGCCAGAACCAGACAAACGTCTATAACGGCGACGGCCTGCGCCAGAGCTGGACGGCAGGTGGCCAGGGCCTGTCGCGGGCGCTCAGCGGGCGGGCGCGAGGCAGGCGCGGATGCGCTCGGCCAGCGCCGCGGCCGTGGCGCCTTCGGCCAGGCTCAGCATCCACTCCATGCGCTCCTGCTGTGAGGCGGTTACCCGGTAGCCGTTCAGGTCCAGGAAGAGCGCGAGGCACGCGAGGGCAGTGCGCTTGTTTCCCTCGATGAAGGGCTGTGTTTCGGCGATGCCCTGTGCCAGCACCGCGGCTTGCATCGCCAGGTCGGCATCCTCGTAGTGGCCGTAGAACTGCGCACGTGCGAGGGCGGACTCAAGCCCGGCTCGGCTGCGGAGTTGGTGGGCCGCCTGCTGCTGCGTACACTCGAAGATCGCGCTGTAGAGTGTGAATACTTGCTCGGTGGTCAGGTAGACCACTTCGCTCATGATCGAGCCTTGCGTTTCGCCGATGTCACGGTGGAACCATCGTGCCGCACCTGTTCGCCCCGGTCATACGCCGCGAGCAGATCAAGCGCCTCCCGATTTTCCGCCACCACACGCCGGGCACGGGCCTGAAAGTCCTCCTGAACGGGACGCGCCGGCAGAATGTGTAGACCGCCATCCGCCGTTCGATCCAGCACCACCTCGTCACCCGCCGAAAAGCCCAGTTCCTCGAATTCGCGCGGCAGTGTGATCACGTTGCTGTTGCCCACGCGGCGAATCTTGACGATCTTCATTGCACACCTTCACGTAGCTACGAGTATATACGATGGACGGGGAGGCTGCCAACCCCCGCTGCCACTCAGCGCCGCGGCGCCAGGCCCACGCCGCCGTCCACCGAGTAGAGCATGCCCGTCACCCAGGCCGCCTCGTCGCTCGCCAGGTGCACCGCCGCCTTCGCCACGTCCTCCGGCTGGCCCACGCGGCCCAGCGGCGTGGCGCGGGCATAGCGGCCCTTCATCTCCTCCTCGCGCCCCGGCCCCGCCATCGCGTAGATCGCCTGCGCCAGCGCCGTGTCGATCAGGCCGGGGCAGAGCGCGTTCACGCGGATGCCCTGCTGCGCGTGGTCCAGCGCCATCGCCTTCGTCATGCCCGCCACCGCATGCTTGCTCGCCGTGTACAGCACCGCACCGGCCGTCGCCGTGATGCCGGCCAGCGAGCAGAGGTGGATGATGCTGCCGCCGCCCGCCGCCGCGATCGCCGGCACCGCGAACTTGCTGCACAGAAAGACGCCCTTGACGTTTACGGCCATCAGCGCGTCCCAGTCCGCTTCGCTCGTCTCCTCGATCGTGCCGCTGCGCCAGATGCCGGCGTTGTTCACCAGCACGTGCAACGCGCCGAAGCGCCGCACCGCCGTCTGCACGAGCCGCCGGCAGTCCTCGGCGCGGCTCACGTCCGCGCTCAGCGCCACGGCCCGCTCGCCGATCAGCCCCGCCGTCGCGCGCGCGGCGGCCTCGTCGATGTCGCTCACCACCACGCTTGCGCCCTCCGCCGCGAAGGCGCGGGCGATCGCGCGGCCGTTCCCCGCACCCGCGCCGGTGACGATCGCGACCTTGTCGCTCAACCGTGTCATGGGTTTTGGCCTCCATCTATTTCGTGCTTCGAATAGTGCCGCCATTCTGTCGGGTGTGCCGCTTATCGTCACTGCTGCCGGTGAGAGCAGGCCTTACTATCTGGCTCCATGAGGCGTCGTCGCCTCATGGAGCGCGGCTGGCCGGCAAGATGCCGCCGCGTCATTTCCGCTTTCGAAAGTCTTATGCGACGGTTGAAGCCGGCGCAGATCGCGGCGCCTTGTCAGCCTGCCGGCCGGCCGAAGGGCGCGCGCACGGACGATATACTGATCAGCAGTCTCACGCGGGGGGGGGCGAGTGCGTGGTGCGCAGCCTACTGACCTATCATCCCGGCCTCAGCACCGATCTCTATCATCCCGACGCCGCCTACGTCGCCTGGCGCACGGGCCATCGCGGCCTGGCCACCTTCGACCTCTACAGCCGGCGGGCGCCTTTCGGCGGCGCCTACATGCTCACCGCCGGGCTGGAGCCGGCGCTCGAGTTCCTGCAGGCCTTCCGCTACGCGGCCGACGACCTCGCCTATTTGGAGCAGATCCGTGACTACGACCCCGCTTTCCTCTCCTACCTCGCCAACCTGCGCTTCAGCGGCGAAGTGCTGGCGATGCGCGAGGGCACCGTCGCCTTCCCCAACGAGCCGATTCTGCGCGTCACCGCGCCCTACGTCGAGGCGCTGCTGATGGAGAGCGGCCTGCTGCAGGCGGTGAACGGCGGCACGGTAGTCGCGACGAAGGCGGCGCGCATCGTCTACGCCGCCCGCGGCAAGCGCGTGGCGGAGTTCGCGCTGCGCCGGGCGCTGGAGCCGTTCACGGTGGCGCGCTCGTCGTTCATCGGTGGCTGCACCTCGACCTCGTTCCTGGCCGGCGCCTTCCGCTTTCGCCTGCCCGCCACCGGCTCGATTCCGCACGCCCTCGTCCAGCTCTTCGACACCGAGGAAGAAGCGTTCCGCGCCGTGGCCGAGACCTTCTCGCGCTACACGCTGCTGCTCGACACCTACGACCCGCGCCGCGCCGTGCACACGGCCGTGCAGGTGGCGCACTGGGCGCAGGAGACGCTCGGGCACAGCCTCGCGGCCGTGCGCATCGACGCGGGCGACTTCCTGGCGCTCTCGCAGGAGGTGCGCCGCGTGCTGGACGCGGGCGGCCTGATGGAGACGCGCATCCTCGTCTCCGGCGACATGGACGAGTACAAGATCGCGGAGCTCTTGGAGCAGGGCGCGCCGATCGATGCCTTCGGCGTGGGCACGGCGCTGGGCGCGGCCAGCGGCTCGCTGGAGCACGGCGTCGAGGGCGGCGCCCTGGGCGGCATCTACAAGCTGGTCTGGTACGAGGAGAACGGCGAAGGCCGGCCCGCGGTGAAGATCGCCGGCGACAAGAGCACCTGGCCGGGCAAGAAGCGCGTCTACCGCGCCGGCGCCTACGAGCGCGACATCATTACCCTGGAGAACGAGCCGGCGCCGGCCGGCGCCCATCGCCTGCTGATCCCCGTGGTGCGCGGCGGGCAGGTGCTGCCCGGCAGCCTGCCGCCGATCGGCGAGGTCTGGGAGCACGCCCGCGAGAGCCTGGCCGACCTGCCCGAGATCTTTCAGCAGCTTTCCGGCGCCCCGGCCTACCCGGTGGAGATGAGCCACGCACTGCAGGAGCTGCGCCGCCAGGCGATCGACGGCGAGCAGGCCGGTAACGGCGCCCACCCTCCTGCGGCTCCGGCAGAGCAAGACATAGCCATTCAGGCGAGAGAAGCCACGCGATCGCTGGAAACGTAGCGCGGCGCTATCTCCAGGGCGATGTGGAGAAGGCGTGCTGATGTGGCTCCGCGGCGGCGGCGGGCGCAACGGCCGAACGCCGTGCGCTTCGAGGAACTGCGGCGCTACCTGGAGTTGTGCGGCTACAACCTCCAACGAGTGAGCGGGAGTCACTATATCTTCCGCCGTGGGCAACGCGGTATTGTGATTCCCTACCGCCGGCCACATGTCCTCGCGAACTACGTACGCGAAGCGCTCGCGGAGACGCGTGAGGAAGACGACGATGACTGAAGAGGAGATCAAGCGTACAGCACAGGAGCTGTTGAAGCGGCCGTATGTCATGGTTATCCGCGGCGACCCGACGGATGGATACCTGGCGAAGTCCCCTGAGTTGCCCGGATGGTTCACCGCGGGCGAGACGCCCGAGGAAGCCCTTGAACTGCTACGCGACGCGATGGCTCTCTGGTTCGAATCGATGCTGGAAACGGGTGATTCGATTCCCGAACCGGAGGCGTGGTCCGAGGCGCGCAAGGCGGGCTGAGCTCGCGCACAATGCCGCGCCTGGAGTGCCGGCGCCGCTTTGGGTGGCTTGACCCCTCGCTGCTTACCGGTTGCAGGGCGCCATGTGTGCTGCGTACGCTGGCGGCGCTGACCACCGTGCGCGCCACGACGCACATGCGACGCCGCCCGTCGCCGCTGGAGGAGAGCCATGGCGGTGCGTTTCGGCCTGGTCTACGACTTCCGCAACCCGGCCCGCTGGCAGCGCCCCTGGCCGGAGCTGTTCGCCGCGCTGCTCGATCAGATCGTCTACGCCGAGCAGCTGGGCTTCGACTCGATCTGGATCACCGAGCACCACCTGGTTGAGGACGGCTACACGCCCGCGCCGCTGACACTGCTCACCGCGATCGCCATGCGCACGCAGCGCATGCAGCTCAGCACCGATATCCTCCTGCTGCCGCTCTACAACGCCCTGCGTCTGGCCGAAGAGGCCGCGACGCTCGACATCCTCTCCGGCGGGCGGCTGATGCTCGGTCTGGGCATGGGCTACCGCGACGAAGAGTTCGCCGCCTTCGGCACCAGCCGGCGCGAGCGCGTGCGCCGCACGGAAGAAGGGATCGATGTGCTGCGCGGCGCCTGGGGCGACGAGCCGTTCAGCTACGAGGGCCGCCACTACAAGCTGGACCACGTGAACGTCACGCCGAAGCCGGTGCAGCGGCCGCACCCGCCGCTCTGGCTGGCCGCCACCTCGGAGCCGGCGGCACGCCGCGCCGCGCGCCTGGGCCTGCACCTGCTGCCGCAGCACGACCGCCGCCTCGCCTACGAGCCCTGGCTGGACGAACTGGCCCGCCTCGGCAAGAAGCCGTCGGACTACCGCATCGGCCTGATCAAGCCCTGCTTTATCGCCGACGGCCGCGAAGACCCGGTCTGGCTGCAGGCGCGCGAGGGCGAACGCTACCGCGCCGCCGTCTACGCGCCCTGGATCCGCGCCGGCAGCTTCCCGGCGCCCGCGGGCGAGGCCGCGCCGATCGACCAGAGCTATCTCGTCGGCTCGCCGAACGAGGTCGCGGAGCGGCTGCACGCCCTGCGCGAGACGCTGCCGGTCACGGACTTCATCAGCTGGGGCACGCCCGTGGGCATGGACCCGGCCGACTCCGGCGTGCGCCGCTCGCTCGAGCGCTTCGCCGGCGAGGTTATCCCGCAGTTCCGCTGAGCGGCGCGGCCGCTTCCGCGGGAAACGGTTGACAGGCGACACCGTGCGGCGCGATCCTGTGTGCAGAAGTGTGCGCCCGCTGTGAGGCGCTCAAAGACTGCCATGGACTGTGACCGCCGCCGGCAAGAAACCCGCGGGTCTAGTTGCCTCAGGTTCTTTTGTCCCTAATCGGGCGCGCTGTTGTGCGCAGACGCGATGCCGGACCGGCCGCGGGTGTCTCTGCGGGCCGGCCTTTTTTCTCGGCTGCGCACGGCACCGGAAGGAGGGATGTTCTCGTGGACCCGGATGGTAGTTGCTGCTCGTTCTCGCTTATGAACATCGCTTTCCGAGGGAGCCCCGGCGCGTGAGTCCGCGCGCTTGACCCCGCGCCGCCGCGCACCGGCCCCTCGGACCACGAGGGGTTGTTTCTTGCCGTCTGCCTCGCGAGGACGGCAACGGAGGTGCGCCATGCAGGTGCGTGTCTTCCCCGCCCGCCAGGCGCGCCGCCGGCGCCGCGCGCCGCTGGCCGATCTCGCCGTCGCCCTCGGCGTGCTCGTACTGCTCGCCCTCGTGGCACGCGTCGGCGCCGATGCCTTCGTCCACTTCTCACCGCCGAACGACGTGCCGCGGATCAGCCTCGATCCGCTGAATCTGCCCTACTACGCGGCGCGTTCCACGCTGCGCATGTTCGTGGCGCTCGGCTGCTCGCTCGGCTTCACCCTGCTCTACGGCTACGCTGCGGCGCGCAGTCGGCGCGCCGAGCGCGTGCTGCTGCCGCTGCTGGACATCCTCCAGTCCGTGCCGGTGCTCGGCTTTCTCTCGATCACGGTCACGGCCTTCATCGCCCTCTTTCCCGGCAGCCTGCTGGGGCTGGAGCTGGCGTCGGTTTTCGCCATCTTCACCAGCCAGGCCTGGAACATGACCTTCTCCTTCTACCAGTCGCTGATCACGCTGCCGCATGACCTCGACGAAGCGGCGCGGCTCTACCGGCTCCCCGCCTGGCAGCGCTTCACCCGCCTGGAAGTGCCGGCGGCGACGGTGAACCTGATCTGGAACATGATGATGAGCTTCGGCGGCGGCTGGTTCTTCGTGGCCGCCAGCGAGGCGATCAGCGTGCTTAACAAGAACTACCAGTTGCCGGGCATCGGCTCCTACGTCGCGATCGCGATCGAGCGGCAGGATCTGGGCGCGCTCGCCTGGGCGCTCGCCATGATGGCGCTGGTGATCGTGACGGTCGATCAGCTCTTCTGGCGGCCGCTCGCGGCCTGGGCGGACAGGTTCAAGCTGGAGCGCAGCAGCGCCGCCGAGGCGCCGCGCTCGTGGCTGCTCGATCTGCTGCGCACAGCCCGCCTGCCGCAGCTGCTGGGCGGGGCGCTGGCGCCGATCGGCGATCGCCTCGACGCGCTGCTTTCCCGTGTGCAGCGTCCCGCCGCGGCGTCCGGCGAGAACCCCGGCCGCGAGCGCCTGATCGATGGCCTCTACACCGCCGTGCTACTGTTGCTGATCGCTGCCCTGGCGGCGACCGGCGTGCGCGCCGCGATCAGCAATGGCGTCGATGTCGCCGAAGTGGGGCATGTGGCGCTGCTCGGCCTGGCCACGTTTGCGCGGGTGCTCGTCCTGCTCGTGGCCGCCACGCTGATCTGGACGCCGGTCGGCGTCGCCATCGGCTTTAATCCGCGGCTGGCGCGGCTGGCGCAGCCCGTGGCCCTGCTGCTGGCCTCGTTCCCGGCGAACTTTCTCTTTCCGCTGGCGGCGGTGCTGTTCATCCACGCCGGCATCAGCCTCAACTGGGGCGGCATCCTGCTGATGGCGCTCGGCGCTCAGTGGTACATCCTCTTCAACACGATCGCCGGCGCGATGAGCATTCCCGCCGACCTGCGCGACATGGCGACGAGCATGCGGCTGCGCGGCTGGCGGCTGTGGCGCGACCTGATTATTCCCGGCATCTTTCCGTCCTGGGTGACGGGCGGCATCACCGCGGCCGGCGGCGCCTGGAACGCCAGCATCGTGGCCGAGGTCGTCTCCTGGGGCGACACGACGCTGACAGCGACGGGCCTCGGCGCCTACATCGCGGACGCGACCGGGCGCGGCGACTGGCCGCAGATCGTGCTCGGCGTGGCGATGATGAGCGCCTACGTCGTCGGACTGAACCGGCTGGTCTGGCGACGCCTGTACCGGCTGGCTGAGTCCCGCTACCGGCTGAGCTGACATCAATGACGCGTTGATTCAATGCTGCGATGCAAGGAAGAGAGACAATGACGGCGATGACCACACCGCAGACCGCAACCGCGCCGGCGCTGATCGCGGCGGAGCGGGTGAGCAAGACCTTTCCCCTGCCGCAGGACCACGGCGGCGTCTTCACCGTGCTCGACGAGGTGAGCTGCGCCGTCGCACCGGGCGAGGTCGTGGCGCTGCTCGGCCGCAGCGGCAGCGGCAAAAGCACGCTGCTGCGCATCATGGCCGGCCTGATTCCGGCGAGCGGCGGCCGCGTGCTGAGCCGCGGTGCGCCGCTGCACGGCCCCAACCCGGACGTGGCGATGGTGTTCCAGAGCTTCGCCCTGCTGCCTTGGCTGACGGTGCAGGACAACGTCGAGCTGGGCCTCAAGGCGCGCGGCGTTCCGCGCGAGGAGCGGCGCAAGCGGGCGCTCGCGGCGATCGACATGGTGGGGCTGGACGGCTTCGAGAGCGCCTACCCGAAGGAGCTTTCCGGCGGCATGCAGCAGCGGGTCGGCTTCGCCCGCGCCTTCGTCGTGCGGCCGCGGGTGCTGATGATGGACGAGCCGTGCAGTGCCCTCGATGTGCTCACGGCCGAGAACCTGCGCGGCGAGATCAGCGACCTCTGGCAGGCGGGTGACTTCCCGGCGCGGAGCATCCTGCTGGTGACGCACAACATCGAGGAGGCCGTGCTGCTCGCCGACCGCGTGCTGGTGCTCGGCAGCAATCCGGGGCGGATTCGTGGCGAGGTGCAGATCGATCTGGTGCGTCCGCGAGACCGCGAGCAGCCGCGCTTCAAGTCGCTGGTGGCGCACATCTATACCGTGATGACCCATCCCGAGGCGGACGTGACGCCGGTGCTGGCCGAAGACAACGCCGAGGCCGAGCGCTTCCGTCCGCTGCCCCACGCCCGCGCGGGCGGCATCAGCGGCCTGCTGGAGCTGGTCGTGGATCAGGGCGGCATGGTGGATATTCCCCGGCTGGCGCAGCGGCTGCGGCTCGACGTCGACGACCTGCTGCCGATCCTGGACGCCGCCGTGCTGCTCGGCTTCGCCAAAACCGTGGAAGGCCACGTGACCCTGACCGACGACGGCCGGGCCTTCGCCGAGGCCGACATCCTGCGCAGCAAGGATCTGTTTCGGCAACAGGTGCTAGCGCACGCGCCACTGGTCGCCGCCATTGCCGACACGCTGCGGCAGAAGCGCGACGGCACGATGCGCGCCGGCTTCTTCCTCGACCTGCTGGACGAGCACTATCCACCGGCCGAGGCCGAGCGCCAGTTTGCCACCGCCGTCGACTGGGGCCGCTACGGCGAGCTGTTCGAGTACGACGCCGGCCAGGAGCGGCTGCGTCTGCCCGATCCGGAGCCCGCCGGCGCGTCGTAGGGGCGTGGCCGTGGCGGGCGGCAACGCTCGCCGGCAGCCAGTCAGGGGCGCAGGGGCCGGCCCCAGTCCAGCCCGTCCACTACCTGCAGCACGACCTCGCGCTCGGTGTAGCGGGAGGCCAGGTCGTGCAGCGCCGCGTCGAACTCGGCCGCCCGCTCGTCGCCCATGTGCTCCGGCGTGAACGACGAGCGCCCGTGGAAGGAGGCGATGTACTCATCGATCGTCTGCACGAAGGGCACCGGCGCCGTCCGTACGCGGCCCTCAAGCCGAAACAGGCCGCGCTGCTCCAGTTCGGCGACGATATCTAGCGGGCGGAACTCCTGGTTGGTCGAGTAGGCGCGGATCAGCGTGCTCAGCTCCGCCTCCCAGGGCAGCGGCTCCTGGCCGTCGCTGACGATTACCAGCCGCCCGCGCGGGGTGAGCACGTCGTGCAGGCGTGGCAGCACGGCGTGCCAGTCCAGCCAGTGCAGGCTGGCGCCCGCGGTGACCATGCCGTAGGGCGGCTCCAGCGCGGCGCTCTCGGCGGGCGCGACGATCCAGCGTAGTGTGGGATGATCGCCACCGGGCAGGGCGCGGCCTTCTTCCACCATCGCCGCCGAGATGTCCACCGCATCGACCCGCTCGACCAGCGGCGCCAGCACGCGGGCGATCGCGCCGCTGCCGCAGCCGAGATCGAGCACGCGGCGCGGCTCCTCGCCGAGCAGCTCCAGCAGGCGGGAGAAGACCTCCGCCGCCCAGGGCGGGCGGAAGCGGTACGCCTGCGCGACGCTCCTGAACTGAAACGCGCCGGCGTGGAAGGCGCTGGTTATGGTTGGCCGCGGTTGCATGGCTGCCATCCTGCCGCCCGAACGGGCAGCGGCCGCGCGCTCCTCGCTCAAACGGAGACCAGCCCCGCCGTCGCCTCGCGCCAGGCGGTGAGGCGCAGGCGCTGCTGGCGCATCTCCTCCCACACGACCTCCGGGCTGAGCAGCGCCTGCATACGGCGCTCCGTGGCGGGGTCGGCGTCGGGCTGGCGCAGCGCGTCGGCCAGCCAGCGCCGCCGCCGGCGCAGCACCTTGGCGTGGTCCTCGGAAAGGCTCTCAAGCTGCGCCTCGACGCCGCGCACCAGTTGCGGGATCAGCGTCTCCTCGGCCAGCTCGCCGCGCAGGCTGAGGGCGGCGAGGCAGCGGCGCATGCCCGCCGTGGTGGGCAGCTCCTGCAGTTCGTTCTCCACCAGCTTGCGCCAGACCGGCCGCTCCAGCAGATAGCCGAGCACGTACCAGGCGCCGCTCTCCTCGCTCTGACCGCCCTCGGGCACGCCGGTCAGCGCGTCCCAGCGCCGCACCGCCGCGCACAGTTGCTCCAGGATCACCCCCATCGACACCGCGTCCCTTCCGTCGCCCGCCGTCGCTCGCTCGAAGCCGCGGCGGCAAGCCGTCCTTCTACTATATGGCGAGACGCGGCAAGGGGCGCAGCGCGGCTATACTTCCTCGCATGGACGCGCTGATCGCCGCCGCCCTCTCGACCAATCAGGACAACCTGGCGCTGGGCAACGAGCTCTTCGCGGCCGAGGGCGCCCGCTTCATCCGCAACGCCGCCGCGCCGGACGTCCGTGACGCCAACCTGATCGATAGCATCACCGCCGCCTCGCCCGCGCAGATCGAGGCGCTGCTGGCCCGCGCCGCGCGCGCGTACGTCCACTGCCGCCACCTGCGCTGCGATGTGGACCCGCGCACGCCGCCGCAGTTCGAAGCGCGGCTGCGGCTCGATCCGGCCTGGTCGTGGTCTGAGGTGCTGCTGCTCGTGCTGGACGGCGAGCTTGGTGCCAAGCCGCCGCCGTTCGACGTGCGCCGCATCGACGGCGAGGCGGGCTGGCAGGCGTTCGCCGCGCTGCACGCGTTGAACTGGCAGGAGCACGCGGAGCGGGGCGACGAAGCCGGCGCGGCGATCGCTGCGATCATGCGGGGCAAGGCGCCGCCGCGCCGTTTCTGGCTGGGCTGCATCGACGGCATGCCGCGCGGCTACCTGAGTTCGTGGGAGGGCACGAACGGCGTGGGGCAGGTCGAGAGCCTGTTCGTGCAGCGCGAGTTTCGCCACCGCGGCCTGGCCACGGCGCTGCTGGCCCGCGGCCTGCGCGACTGCCGCGAACACGGCGCCGGCCCGATCGTGATCACCACCGACGCCTCCGACACGCCGAAGCAGCTGTACGCCGCACTGGGCTGGCGGCCGCTCGCCCTGAAGCGCAGCTACCTGAAGCCGCTGCCGAAGCGATCCGCGGCCGGGGCCCGCGCTCCGGCCGAATCAGGGCAGGCGGGCGGGGAGAAGGTGTAGAGCGATGAACGCAAGCCCCCTGCGCGTGGCGATCGTGGGCGGCGGCATCGGCGGTCTTGCCGCCGCCACGGCCTTGCTCCAGCGCGGCATCGACGTGCGCGTCTTCGAGCAGGCGCCGGCGCTGGCAGAGGTCGGCGCGGGGCTGGCGCTGGCGCCCAACGGCCTGCGCCAGCTACGGGGGCTGGGGCTGGGCGACGCGCTCGCCCGCGTCGGCGCCCGCTGGCAAGACACGCGCTTTCTCCAGGCCGACGGCCGCTTCGTCGCGCCGATGCTGGCGGAAGGCCCGGACGGGCAGGTCGAATACCTCGGCATGCACCGCGCCGACCTGCTCGACCTGCTGGGCGCGAATCTGCCTGACGGCGTCGTGCACACGTGCCACCGCTGCAGCGGCTTCGCGCAGGACGGGGAGCAGGCTGCCATCAGCTTCGAGAACGGCGCGCGGATCACGGCCGACCTCGTCATCGCGGCGGACGGCATTCACTCGGTCTTGCAGCAGTACGTGGTGGCGCCCGCCGCGCCGCGTTACTCCGGCTCGATCGCCTACCGCGGCGTGGTGCCGGCGGCCGGCGTGCCCTGGCCCGCCGGACAGGCCCGCCTCTGGCTGGGCGAGGGCCGCCACTTCATGGCCTACCCCGTGCGCGGCCATCAGCTCGTCAACTACGTCGGCTTCGTGCCCAGCGACGAGCGCCTGAAGGAGTCGTGGTCGGCGCCGGGCGATCCCGCCGCCCTGGCCGCGGAGTTCGCCGGCTGGGATCCGCCGATCGCGGCGATCATCGCGCGCATCGAGCAGACCTTCCGCTGGGGCCTCTACGACCGCGAGCCATTGCCGCGCTGGACCAAGGGCCGGCTGGCGCTGCTCGGCGACGCCGCCCACCCGATGCTGCCGCACGCCGGCCAGGGCGCCAACCAGGCGATCGAGGACGGCGTGGCGCTCGCCGTGTTGCTGGACGGCGCCGACCGCACGAGCGCGCCCAACCGACTGCTGGCCTACGAGGCGCTGCGCCGCGAGCGCACGGCGCGGGTGCAACTCGGCTCGCGCCAGAGCGGCGCCCGCTACGAAGCGCCGGCGCCGGCGCACGAGCTGCGCGATCGCCAGCTCGCCACGCAGTCGCGCGACCGTGCCTGGATCTTCGACTATGACGTCGCCCGCGAAGCGGCCGCGGCGCTTGCTGCGCTTTAGTCCCCGGCCGGTTGCGTGCGCGACGGTGCGGCCGGGGACGCCCGCACACCCGGCCGTGACGCGGAGCCGGCGCGGAGCGATCGCCGCAGGCTCCGCTCGGTCAGGGCGCCGAAGAGCAGCCCCATCGCCGTCCAGAGCACGAGCTGGGTGCCCAGCGAGGCGAGGCGGAAACGCCAGAGCGCCGAGGCCGGGAAGCCGGGCGGCACCTCGTCGACCGTGGGCAGGGCGAGCTGCACGATCGCGATCGTCACGACGAAGGCCGCGGCGGCGAGCACGGCGGCGTTCCAGGCGCCGGCGCGCGGCAGCAGCCGCCGGCCCAGCACGACGGCGCCGATCGCGGCCAGCAGCGAGCAGCCCAGCACCAGGAAGTAGAGCGCGGTACGCCGGTCGATCGTGGCCGGGTTGCCGATCGCCGGCGGGTTGGCCGGATACTTCAGGAACGGCGCCAGCACGATGGCGACGAAGCCGCCGCCGGCGAGCAGCGCCGCGCAGGCCCGCGGCCCGAAGCGGCCGATGCGCCCGTAGGCGACGGCGAAGGCGAGCGCGAACAGCCCGCCGAAGGCCGTGGCGTAAAGCGCGACCGCCACGGCCAGACCGGCGCTCTTCTGCACGTCGCGGCTCACCAGCTGCGGCCCGAGCGCCTCGTGGTTGAGGCGGGCCTCCTGCTGCTCAAAGGTGATCGCGCGATCGACCTGCGGCTCGCCGAAGACCTCGGCGAAGGCCAGCGCCAGCATACCCGCCAGCAGCCCGGCGAGCATGCCGCGCAGCAACAGCGAGCGCACCGTCACCGGCCGCGCTCCTCCCTGCGCACCTCTGTCCCGCGGCGGACGGACATCTGGTGGCAGGCGATCACGGTGGCGCTAGTGGCAGGGGAAGCCGAAGAGATGGCGGCCATCATGCACGAATTCATGCACATACGAGTTGGAGAAGATCGAGAGCGCCCCCTGCTCCACGCCGACGAAGTAGACGAGCACGAGCATGAGCAGGCCGCCGAACAGCAGCCAGGGCCACAGCTCGGCGACGGGGATGGGGCGGATCTCCGGCAGCGCCGGGACTTCGATTGCGGGCGGGGCGGGCAGCGGCAGCGCCTGATCCATGAACGAACCTCCTCGGAGTGCGCGTCCGAATTGGGGTGCCCGGGATGGCGGAAGGTCTGACTCCCGGCCGGGATGCCGCCGGCGGCGGCAGGCAACTCGCCGGATACAGTGGCGCGACCGTGCCGGGCTTACACCGGCTTCCTCACGCCGTCCCGCGGGTGCGTCGATCGTAGGGAGCCGCACCCTGAGTGTCAACGAAGCGCTGTGTTTTGCGTCTCGGCACCGGCGCCGCCAGGGAGAGGCTGGTTGCCTCGGAACGGTGTTGCTGAACACCCGCAGAGGCAGCATGACCCGCACCGGCATGCATGCGTACGCCGCGGCGGGCCGCCCCGCGCTGCCAGCAGGCCGGAAGGGGAGCGCGGCCGGCTGCTGCATGGCGTTGTGTGCCAGTACGGGCTTTTACGGGGAAGCCGCGGGCCGGATGGAGCATGCCCCATCCGGCCCGCGTACCGTGCATCGGCCTCCCGGCCGTGTCTCAGTGGTCCTTCCAGGTCTTCATCAGGTGGGTGTAGGGGAAGAAGGCCGTAGGGCGGTAGTTCTCGATGTCCGGGTTCCAGAAATACGTTCGCGTGTCCGTGCTCCAGTAGATCTGGTACTGCTGGTCGGCCAGCAGGTCTTCGATCTGCGTGAAGGTCTTCTTGCGCTCGTTCAGGTCGAACTGGCCGCGCTGCTTTTGCAGCAGATCGTTGAGCGTCTGGTCGTTCACGTAGCTCAGGTTGATGCGTGCCCGCTTGCCGTCGGCCGACATGAAGAACTGCTCGTACAGGTGGTCGAGGAAGTAGGGCACGGCGCGCGGGCTGTGCCCCACGCCCTCGTAGTTGCCCTGGTACGTCGTGCTGATGTACTGCGAGTAGGGCTGCTGCTTATCGTTGACGGTGATGCCCAGGTCCTTCTTCCACTGCGCCTGTGTCAGCGACGAGGTATCGACGTACGCCTGCGTGTACACCGAGGCGTCGGCGTGGTTCCAGTCGAAGCTCAGGTTCGAGACGCCGGCCGCGGTCATGAGTTGCTTCGCCGCCTGCGGATCGTGCGTCCAGAACTTGGCGGAGGCGCCCAGGTCCTTTACCTGCCGCGCGATGCCGACGAGACCCACGAATAACGCCTGGTCCTCGACGCCCTCGCCGTTGGTGATCGCGTCGCGGATCGCCTTGCGGTCGATCGCCATCGAGAGCGCCTGCCGCACGCGCTTGTCGTTGAAGGGCGGCTTGTCCGTGCGCAGGTAGATATAGCCGCCGATGCCCTGCTGCTCGTCGTGCTTGGCATCGGGCCGCTGCTTCAAGAGCTGGTCGCGCTCCGGCGGCAGGAAGAGCCAGCTAAGGTCCACCGACTTGGCCGAGAAGTCGGCCACGCGCTTGGCCGTGTCCGTGACGATGAAGGTCTTGACGTCGTCCAGATACGGATAGGGCTTGTCGTAGTAATCGGGGTTTTTCTTGTAGCTGAGGCTGACGCCGGTCTGGTACTCGCTGTGGATGAAGGGGCCGCTGCCCACCATCTTCGTCGCGGCGGCGTCGGTCTCGGCGTGCTCCTTGGGCGAGATGTAGGCGCCCAGGTTGCCGCCGGCGATCTGCACGAAGTCGGCGTAGGGGAAGGCCAGCTTGAAGGTGATCGTCTGGGCGTCCGGCTGCTCGGTGTGGTCGAGGAAGGCCCAGGTGGACTTGTGCACCGACTTATCGAAGTTCTTGTAGCGGTCGATCGCGTAGCGGATGTCATCGCTGGTCAGGGCGCGGCCGTTGACCGGGGCCACGTTCTGCCACTTCAGCCCCGGCTTCAGCTTCACCGTCAGTGTCATGGGATCGACGACTTCGGGCATGGCGACGGCCAGGTCGTTCTCCATCGTGATGTCGGTGGGCGCCACGTCGGGCGTGCCGGCCTTGAAGCGGTACAGCTTGCTGTAGGTCAGGCCGTTCATATACGAGTTGAGGTAGCTGGTCTGCGTGTAGGGGTCGAGCGAGGGCGGCGGCGAGCTGATCTGGAACGAAAGCGAGCCGCCTGGCTGCGCCTGCTTGGTCACGGCGGTGCCGGCCTGGGCCGTGGGCAGCAGCGTCACCTGGGTGCCGCTCTTCGGCGGCTGCGAGGAGCCGCTGTTGCCCCCGCCGGCATTGCCGCCCTTGTTGTTGTTGCTGCCGCCACAGGCCGCCAGGAAGAGGGCGGTCATGCCCGCGCCGGCCGCGCCCGTGCGCAGGGCCGCGCGCCGGCTCAGCCGTGCCCGCAGCCAGTAGTTGCGTTCAGGTTCCATGTGTCTGGGTTCTCCTCCTCCGCGCGCCGTGCGTGATCGCGCCGCCGGCAGCAACGGGCTGCCTTGAAAAGCGCGCGCCTGGCGCAAGCGGGTCGCACCGGTGCGGCCCGCTGAATCCCCGTGAATGTACCGCCCGCGGCCGTAGTGAAACCAGCGCGGCCGGCCGCGCCGCCGGCGCGTTCGTTACGATCCGCGCAGCCGCGGATCGAGCGCGTCGCGCAGCGCGTCGCCGAACATGTTGAAGGCGAGCACCGCGATGCTGATCGCGACGCCCGGAATCACCGCCGTCCACCACGCCTGTTCCCAGACCGAGCGCGAATCCTGCAGCATCTTCCCCCAGCTTGGGTGCGCATCGGTGGCGATGCCCAGGCTGAGGAAGCTGAGCGCGGCTTCGGCCAGGATGGCGTTGCCGATCTGAATGCTGGCGATCACGATGATCGGCGCGGAGACGTTGGGCAGCACGTGGCGGAACATGAGGCGCGTATGCGAGCTGCCCAGCGCCCGCGCCGCCTCGATGTACTGCAGGTTCACCACGCTCAGCACCGCGCCGCGCACGATGCGTGCCGTCACCGGCGCGATGATGATGCCGATCGCCATGCTGACCGTGAAGAACGTCGCGTGGAAGATGCTGAGGAAAAAGATCGCCAGCACCAGCGGCGGGAAGGCCATCACCGTATCGATCACGCGGTTGATCGCCATATCGGCCCAGCCGCGCGCGTAGCCGCCGACCAGCCCGAAGAGGGTGCCGAGCAGCGTGCCGACGAAGACCGAGGCGAAGCCCACGCCGAGGGAGATCTGGCTGCCGATCAGGATGCGGCTGAACATGTCGCGGAAGAGGTTGTCGGTGCCGAAGGGATGCGCGGCCGAGGGCGGCTTCAGCTTCGCCGTGGGAAAGAGCGCGTCGGGCGCCGAGGGCGCGAGCTGGTGGGCGAAGATGGCGACGAAGATCAGCAGGATGCAGATCAGGCCGGCGGCGGCGCCCACCGGCCGCCGCGCCGTGAACCGCCACAGCCCGCGCCAGAGATTGCGGCGCTCGGTCAGCGCCGACGGCGCCATCGGTGGCTGCGCGATCGTCGTTGTCGTCATCACGCGTACCTGATGCGCGGATCAAACCACGCGTAGCTGATATCGACGAGCAGATTGATCAGGATCAGCACGATGGCGAAGAACAGCACCAGCCCCTGCACCACCGGGTAGTCCTTGATCAGCACCGATGAGAGCGTGAGCAGGCCCAGCCCGGGCAGGCTGAAGATCGACTCCAGCACGACCGTGCCGCCCAGCAGAAAGCCGAACTGCACGGCGAACAGCGTGATCACCGGGATCATCGCGTTCTTCAGCGCGTGCCGCGTGACCACCACGCGGCCGACGAGCCCTTTCGCCCGCGCCGTGCGCACGTAGTCCTGGCGCAGCACCTCGAGCATCGACGAGCGCGTGATGCGGGCCAGGCTCGCGCTCAGCGCCAGGCCCAGGGCGATCGCGGGTAAGTATAGCTGCTGCAGGTTCTTCAGCGGGTCGTTCCAGATGTCGGTGTAGCCCGGCGGCGGGCTGTAGCCCCACCACTTGGCCGGATAGATGATCAGCATCGTGCCCAGCCAGAAGCCGGGAATGCTGAGCCAACCGATCGTCAGCAGCCGCAGGCCGTAGTCCGCGGGGCCGTCGCGCTTGACGGCAGAGATGATGCCGATCGGCAGCGCCAGCGCCATCGCAAAGATCGTGGCGATCAGCGACAGCTCCAGCGTCAGCGGAATGCGGGTGCGGATCTCCGGCCAGACCTTGCGCTTGCTGATCAGCGCCGTGCCGAAGTCGCCGTGGAAGATGCCGCCCATGTAGCTCAGGTATTGCGTGACCACCGGCTTGTCCAGGCCGAGGCCGTGCTTGATCGAGGCGCACTGTTTGGCATCGACATCCGGCGCCGCCGTCACGATCTTGCAGATGTCACCGGGAATCACGCGCACGGCGGAGAAGACGATCACGCTCACGATCCAGAGCACGAGCACCGCGAGCAGCAACCGCTTGATGATGTACTGGGTCACCGCGCGCCTCTCCGCTCACCCGGGCAGGGCGGGGCTGTTGCAGGGACTCGTCTCCGCCCGGACCCGTCCGGCTGAACGCCGCCAAACCGTGAGCAAGCGATGACCCAGCATAGCCGGGGCCAACTCGCGCCGTCAATGAAACGTTTTCAGAACGGGAGATATCGCTGCCTCTGCCTGCATCCGCTCAGGATCCGTGAGGCGCAGGCGGCACAGCTCTTCAGCGGTTACGAACGAGTTGCGTTGGGAGAGACAGCGCCGCCGGCCGCCGTGCTCAGGAGGCGCCGCGCAGCCGCGGGTCGAGGATATCGCGCAGGGCGTCGCCGAGCATGTTGAAGGCGAGCACGACGATGCTGATCGCCAGGCCGGGAAAGATCGAGACCCAGACGGCGATCGTGACGATCGTACGCGCTGCCGCAAGATCGGCGCCCCAGGACGGGTTCGGCGCCTGCGTGCCCAGCCCCAGAAAGCTGAGCGCCGCCTCGGCCAGGATGGCCACGCCGATCTGAATGCTGGCGATCACGATGATCGGCGCCATCACGTTCGGCAGCACGTGGCGCCAGATGATGCGCAGGTCGCTTGCGCCGACCGCCTGCACGGCCTCGATGTAGGTGTTGGCGCGCACGGTCAGCGCCGCGCTGCGCACGATGCGCGCCGAGGCCGGCGTGATCACGATCGCGATCGCGATAATCACGTTGCGCAGGCCAATGCCCAGCACGGCCGCCACCGCGATCGCCAGGATCAGGGGTGGAATGCTGAGGATCGCGTCCATTACGCGCTGGATCACAAAGTCCGTCACGCCGCCGAAGTAGCCGCTGACCACGCCGAAGGCCGCGCCGATCAGCGTGCCGAAGGCGACGGAAAGCAGCCCGACCTCAAGCGACGGCCGCGCCCCCGCGATCACGCGGCTGAGAATGTCGCGCCCGATCTGGTCCGTGCCGAAGGGATGTGCCGCCGACGGCGCCTGCCTCGTGATCAGGCCGTTCGGCTTGATCGGGTCGTAGGGACTGATCGCCGGGCCGATGATCGCCATCACCACCAGCAGCAGGACGATCAGCGCCGAGATCGCGCCCAGCGGCTTGCCGCGCGCCGTTCTGCCCAGCCGGCGCAGCAGATCCTGGCCGCCGCGGCGTTGCCGCGCCAGCTCGGGCAGCGCCGACGCCGGCAACGCTGCCGCGGAGGCCGGGGTCCGATCACGCGCCATGCTGTCCCCTCGTTGCTCCGCGGCGGTGCCGCCGCCGTCGGCCGCTGCTCAGGCGTAGCGGATCCGCGGGTCCAGATAGCCGTACGAGAGATCGACGATCAGGTTGATCAGCAGAAAGCCCACGGCGAAGACCAGCACAATCCCCTGCAGCATCGGATAGTCGCGCTGCGAGATCGCGTTGAAGGTGTACTGGCCAAGTCCCGGAAAGCGAAAGATCGTCTCGATAATCACCGTGCCGCCGAGAATAAGGCCGAGCTGGATGCCGAACAGCGTCACCACCGGGATCAGCGCATTGCGCAGCGCATGGCGCGTGACGACCGAGAGCTCGCGCAGTCCCTTCGCCTTCGCCGTGCGGATGTAGTCCTGGCGCAGCACGTCGAGCATCGAGGAACGCACGAAGCGCGTCATGCTGGCCGAGAACGCCAGGCCGAGCGCGATCGACGGCAGGAAGAACTGCTGGAAGTTCACCCATGGATCACGCAGCAGCGGCACGTAGCCGCGCCCCGGCGGCGCCCATTTGAACCAGATCGCCGGCAGCGCGATAAACAGCTCGGCGATGAAGAAGCTTGGCACCGCCAGCCCCGCGACCGAGAACAGCCGCAGAGCGTAGTCGAGCCAGCTCTCCTGCCGCGCCGCGCTGACGATGCCGGAGGGCACGGCGATCAGCGTCGCAATCAGCATCGAGAGCACGGCCAACTCCACGCTGACCGGCAGCGCCTGCTTGATCGTGTCCATCACCGGCCGCTTGGAGTAGAACGAGGCGCCGAGATCCCCGGTGGCGACGTGGCCCAGCCAGCGGAAATACTCCGTGTACCAGGGCCGGTCCAGGCGCAGCTCATGCCGAACCGCCTTGAGCTGCGCCGGCGAGGTCTGTAACTGGCCCTGCACGACCTGCGCCGCGTCGCCGGGGATGATGCGCACCAGCCCGAAGACGATGAACGTCGTCAGGATCACGCCGATGACCGTGAAGACGAAGCGCTTGACGATGTAATCGAGCATGGCGCAGCGGTCCTGTGCGCACCCACGGCCGGACGGCGCCGGGCGTAGGCTCTACTTGGAGAACCAGGTCGTCTCGAACTCCGAGTACGGGAACCAGGACGAGGCGCGGTAGTTCATCACGTTCTTGGCCCGCGCCCAGTAGCGGTCCACCGAGACGTCGTAGACGCGGTACATCTGGTCCGAGAGATACTTCTGGATGTCGTAGAAGATGTTGATCCGCGCCTGCTTGTCCAGCTCCTGCCGCTCTTTGGCGATCATCGCCTGCAGATCTTTGTCATCCGAGTGGTCCTGGTAGTAGATCGAGCCCGGCGTGTAGAAGTAGCCGACGAACGGGTCAGGGTCGTCGAACAGGCCGCGCGGCCCGTAGGTGATGCCGTCGAAGTCACCCTTGAAGACCGAGGTCAAATACGGCGCGTACTCGACCTGCCGCGCCGTCGCGTCGATGCCGATCTCCTTCAAGTAGCTTTGCACGAGCTGGAACGCCTGCACGAAGGCGGCGCCGTAGACAGCGGTGTAGTTGAACGTGGTCTTGATGCCGTCGGCGTGACCAGCCGCCGCCATCAGCTGCTTTGCCGCCTGAAGGTCGCGCTTGTAATACTTGGCCAGGTCGCCCAGCTTGTCCAGCCCAAGCGAAAAGTCCTTGAAGTAGGTCGGGATTGGCAGGTCGGAGTCGCCCTTGCCTTTGCCGATCGCCTGGATCAGCGCCGGCCGGTCGATCGCCATCGACATCGCCTGGCGCACGCGCTTGTCGTTGAACGGCGGCTGGTCGAGCCGCATATAGATGTAGTCGGAGATGCCGGGTGTGTCGTCGAAGTTGTAGTCGCTACCGTTGCTGCTCTTGAGTTGGTCGTACTCATCGGCGATCAGGATCCAGGAGATGTTTGCCTGCCGCGACTGCACCGCCTGCAGGCGGGCGCCGGTATCGACGATGATCAGCCAGTCCACTTCGTCGACAAAGGGCAACTGCTGGCCGAACGAGTTCTTCTTCCAGTAGGCGGGGTTCTTCTTGAAGACGGCCCGCACGTTCTGCTCGTGGCTGCTGAGCATGAACGGCCCCGTGCCGATCAACGTCGTCTTCAGATTTCCCGCCTCGCCGACCTCTCTGGGCTCGATGTAGCGGTTGAAGCCGCCGACGATCAGCGTGAGGAAGTTGGCGCTCGGATTTTTCAGCGTCATCTTGACCGTCTGTTGATCCGGCGTCTCGATTTTGTCGATCACGTTGAAGTCGGCCTTGTCCAGCGACTTCGGATCGGTCGTGGCGTAGTCGTAGAACCACTTGATGTCGTCGGCCGTGAGCGCGCGGCCGTTCATCGGCGCGACGTTCTGCCACTTCACGTCGGGCCGCAGCTTGAAGATGTACGTCTTGTTGTCCGGCTGCTCCGGCGCCGCGGTGACGAGATCGGGCACCACCGTGTTATCGACCGAGTCGGGATACTGCGCCGTGCCGTTGCGGAAGGTCAGCAAGCCGTTGTAGACGAGGCTGATGAAGCCGCTGATCGAGTAGGACTGAAACTGGACGAGGTCATAGTTCGGCGGGTTGGCGTTGAAGGCGAAGGAGATCGTGCCGCCGGGCTTGCCGTTGCCCTCGCCGGCGTTGGCCGCCGCGGGCGAGGCGCCGGCCGGCGCCGCAGCGCCCGAAGGCGTGCCCGCGGCTGGCGCGTTGCCGCTCGGCGCCGCGCCGCCGGTCTTCGCCGGCGCCTTGTTATTGTTGCTGCTGCTGCACGCCAGCCCGTAGGCCGCGGCCATCCCCAGGCCGCCCAGCGCGCCGGCCCGCAGCGCCACACGCCGGGACGTCCGCCGCCCGGCGAGTCGTTGCCAGTAGCCGCCTTCCTCCATGTCCCAAACTCCTTCGGCACGGCGGGGTCATCGGCGTGGCCGGGAATCGATCTGGTAGCGGCGCCCAGACACGGCGCCCCGGCGCCTCGCGGAAAGACAATAGCACGTTCGGCTTCGTTCGGCGCAGCGGCGCCTGCCCATCGGAGGCGCCTATGCCTGCAGCCAGGCGGCTTCCAGCGCGGCGGCGGGCCATTCGCTGCCGCGCCAGTTACGCATAGCCTTCGCCCGCGCGTAGCCGTGGCCGATCGCCGGCGGATAGACACGGTAGGCGGCGTCGGCCAGGTAACCCTGGATCTGCCCCAGCAGCGCCAGCCGCGCCGCGCCATCCAGCTCCGCCCGCTGCCTGGCGATCAGGGCCTGCAACGCGGCGTCGTTCGAGCCGTCCTGATAGCCGATGGCGCCGGGCACGTAGACGTCGCTCAGGTACGGGTCGGCGTCGGCGTGCGGCTGCCGCTGGCCCAGGGCCAGCCCCTCGAACCTGCCGACGAAGGCCGTGCTGAGATACGCGGCGTAGTCGACCTGGTGCGGTGTCGCCTCGATGCCGATTTCGTGCAGGTAGCCGCGCAGCAGCGACGCCTCCTGCACAAAGGTGGCGCCGTACTGCGGTGTGAAGGTGAGCGTCGTTTGCAGGCCGCTCGGCACGCCCGCCGCCGCCAGCAGTTGCCGCGCCGCCTGGATGTCGCGTGTGAACAGCCGGCCAGGCTGGCCCGGCCCGTCGGGCAGCGGCGGCAGGCGCAGCAGGGCAGGGATCGGCAGGTCTGTCACGCCGTGGCCCTTGCCCAGCGCCTGGATCAGCGCCGGACGGTCGATCGCCAGCGAGAGCGCCTGGCGCACGCGCTTGTCGTTGAACGGTGGCCGGTCCACGCGCATGAACAGCGCGTCGGCGACGCCCGGCGCCTCCTCAAAGTCGAAGTCGTTGGCGTTGCTGGCGCGGAGCTGGTCGAAGGCGGCCGGCTCCAGTGCGGCGCTGACGAGCGCCTGCCGCGCCTGCAACGCCTGCACGCGGGCGGCGGCGTCCGGCAGCGAAAGCCAGCTCAGGCCGTCGAGATAGGGCAGCGCCGTGCCGCGGGCATCGCGCTTCCAGTACGCCGCATTCCGGCTGAAGATGTCCGGCTGTCCCGGCGTGTGCTGTGCCAGCAGGAAGGGCCCCGTGCCGATCAGCAGGGTGCGCGAGGTGCCGGCCTGCGCCGTCTCGCGCGGCAGAATGAAGCGATCGGGGCCGCCGGCGATCAGCGCCAGGAACGGCGCGTAGGCCGCCTTCAGCACGAAGCGCACGGTGTGATCGTCCACCGCCTCCACCCGCTCCAGCGGCGCCAGCGCCAGCTTCAGCGCCGAACGCTCGCCCAGGGCGCGGCTGAAGTGCGCCTGCACGTCCGTGGCGATGAACGGCCGGCCGCCCACGGGCGCCGTCTGCTGCCAGCGCGCCTCGGGCCGCAGGTGGAAGAGGTACGTCGTCGCGTCCGGCTGCTCCGGCATGGCGGCGGCGAGGTCCGGTACGAGCGCCGTGTCCGCCGGATCGGGAACGCGCGCGTTGCCGTTGCGCGGCGCCAGCAGGCCGTTGCAGGCGAGCGCCACGAACGCGGGGGTGAGCGCCGCATTCTGCGCCACCGGGTCGAAGCCGGCCGGCACACCCGGCATCGCCAGCGCCAACGTGCCGCCGGGCCGGCCATTCGTCTCGGCGGCGGAGCCTCGGCCGGGCGTGGTTTCGCCGGGCGGCAGCGTGGGGCTCGGCGTGCCGCCGCGGCCCGCCGTGGGCGTGGCCGGGCCGCCGGCGCGCTTGCCGCCGCTGCAGGCCGGTACGAAGCTGAGCGCCAGCCCGCCCAGCGCCGCCGCGCGCAGCGCCTCGCGCCGCGCCAGGCGCCGCGGCTGCCGGGACCGGGTCTGGAACATGTGTCTGCCTCGCCGTGCACGGTTCGCCGGGGTACCGCGACCTTCGACTCTACTGGACGTGCGTTGCGAGCACGATCTATCGCTGGGGCGCGGCGGGCGCTTACTCCCCGTACCCAGCTCTCCTATCCACACGGCTGCTGGCAATCCGCGGCTGCTAAGCAGCCTATCGGAGAGGGGCGAGCCCGTGTAGGGCAGTGCGATTGGTGTCGAACCAGCCGTCGCACTGCCGGTTGCGCCCGCGGCGTGCCGGGCGAATCACGAACCGGCTCTACCACAGTTTGGAAGCCTCACGTCGTCTGGAACACTCCAACCCGGGATCGCCCCTCTCCTTCTCTCCAGTATTGGGAGAAGGACCAGAGGAATGAGAAGGGGGTGAGGATGAGGGTCGCCCCGCGGGCCAGTGCTCCAAAACCGCCGACCGCCGCGTTGATCATGCCGACTGACGATCTCGACATCCCGGAGTTTGCGGGAAAGAATGAATCGCAGCATCGAGCGCCCGTGGAGCGCCGCGCGATGGCCAAGCCCGAGCGTCTTCGCCACGACCCGATCCCGCTGCGGCCGGCCGCGGCGGCGCGGCACAACCTGCCCGCGCCGGCCACACCGCTGCTGGGCCGCGCCCCCGAAGTAGAGCAGGCGGCCGCCCTGCTGCGCCGGCCAGACACGCGGCTGCTGACGCTCACTGGCGCGGGCGGCTCGGGCAAGACGCGCGTCGGCCTCGCCGTGGCGGAGGCGCTGCTGCCGGACTTCCCCGCCGGCGCCTGGTTCGTGCCGCTGGCCGCGGTGGCCGATGCGGGCTTCGTACCGGCGGCGATCGCGGCGGTGCTGGGCGTGCGCGAGGCGCAGGGGCAGCCGCTGACCGAGACCATCGCGAACGTCCTGCGCCTGCGCGGAGAGCCACTGCTGCTCGTGCTGGACAACGTCGAGCACCTGCTCGCCGCCGCGCCGCTGGTGGCCGAGCTGCTGGCGCGTTGTCCGCGGCTGACGGTGCTGGCCACCAGCCGGGCGCCGCTGCGCCTTTCCGGCGAGCGCGAGGTCCCCGTGCCGCCGCTGGCGCTGCCCGCCGAGTCGGAGACGGCGGTCGACGCGCTGGCGGAGTCGCCCGCGGTGGCGCTGTTCTGTGCGCGGGCGGCAGCGGTGAATCCGGCCTTCGCACTCGATGTGGGGAACGCCGCGGCGGTGGCGGCGATCTGCCGGCGGCTGGACGGCCTGCCGCTGGCGATCGAGCTGGCGGCGGCGCGCGTGCGCGTGCTCTCGCCGGCGGCGCTGCTGGCGCGGCTGCAGCACCGCCTCGATCTGCTCAGCGGCGGCCTGCGCGACCTGCCCGCCCGCCAGCGCACCCTGCGCGACACGATCGCCTGGAGCCACGCGCTCCTGAGCGAGCCGGAGCGCGTGCTCTTCCGTCGCCTGGCCATCTTCGCCGGCGGCTGCACGCTGGAAGCGGCCGAAGCCGTCTGCAACCCGGACGATGAACTGAGCGCGGACACGCTCGACCTGCTCACGGCGCTTGTAGAGCACAGCCTGTTGGTGCAACGCACGGGCGCGGACGGTGCGCCGCGCTTCGGCATGCTGGAGACGGTGCGCGCGTTCGCGTTGGCGCAGCTTGCGGCGAGCGGCGAGGCAGAGGATCTGTGCGGTCGTCTCATGCGCTGCTTGATTGCGCTGGCAGAGGAAGCCTCTCCGCGGATCGAGCGCGGCGCTCGCGACTGGCTGGCGCGCGTCGTCGCCGAACACAACAATATTCGGGCGATGCTTACCTGGGTGCTGGAGCAAGGTCAGCCGGAGGACGGACTTCGCCTCGCCTCGGCGCTTGGTTGGTACTGGCCGTACGGCGACCATGGCGCCGAAGGCTGGCGATGGATCGAGCGGCTTCTGCCCTTGTCTGGCCCGGTCGAACCGTCGAGGGATCGAGCACGTGCGCTGCTCGTCGCCGGTTGGTTGGCACATGGCTATCAAGCTCACCGGGGCGACACCGCCGCGCGCCGGCGCGCGGGACGACTTCTTGAGGAGAGCATTGCGCTGTCCAGGAGGCTTGGGGACTGGCGCACACTGGGGGAGGCGTTGCGTATCTGGGGAGAGAACCACGGCAATGCCCTGGCTGGCGACCGTCTGCTCGAGGAGTGCTGTTCTGTGGCTTCGGAGCATGGTGACACGGTGATGCTCGCCAGGGCGCTTGAAAGCCTCGGATCACGTGCGCTGATCGCTGGCGATGCGGCCGCTGCTCGCCGACTCTACCAGCAATCACTTGCGCTTCATCGGCAGATGCACAACCCGCCGGGCATCGCCAATTGCTCGTTCATGCTCGGTCAGATCGCGATTAGCGAGCGAGAGTACGCGGAGGCGCGTCGCCTCCTCGAGGAGGCGCGGACGCTGCGGCCGGCCACGGATCTGTTCGGCCAGGGTGGCGATGCCCACTTCCTCGGCTGGGCAGTTCTTGCCGCGGGGGACGAGGAGCGCGCGGAGGCGCTGTTCCGAGAAAGCGGCGAGTTGGCGCGCAGGCGAGGAGGCACCGTGGCCGAAGCGGACCCGGATGTCCCCCACGCCATGGCCGCGTTAGATCTCGGAGATCCTGCTCGGGCGTTCGCGCTGCTTACCGATGCGCTGCGTCTTGCTCAGAGCGAGGTGCAGACGGAGATGGTCGCCGTCTGTCTGGAAGCGATGGCGCTGGTTCTCGAGCAACGCTCATGGCGGAGCGAAGCCGCCCATCTCGCCGGCGCTGCCGCTGCGGTATGGCAGGCCGGGGGCGCACGCCGGCCCTGGTACAGACACCTGTACGAACGCCGTATGGAAGCGATGCAGGCGGCTCTCGCTGAGGCAGAGCCAGACGCCTACCGCGCGGGCGCGGCGATGTCCATCGATCAGGCCGCTGATGCAGCCTTGAGGCTGGCTGACCAGTTCCATCGCGATTCGGCTGTCCACCTGGCGCCCGCACCAGCCTATCCCAGTGGTCTCAGCGCCCGCGAAGTCGACGTCTTGCGCCTGATCGCGGCCGGCCGCAGCACGCGCGAAATCGCCGAGACGTTGACCATTGCCGAGGGCACGGTTGAGCGGCACGTCACCAACCTCTACGGCAAGATCGGCGTCCGCAACCGCGCCGAGGCCACGAGCTTCGCGCACCGCCGCGGTCTCAGCGATTCGCACACCCCGTAGCCGCTACGGGGTTTCCCACATCCGCTCCTGATTCTGCGCACCCGCAGAAAATGTGGGGCTTCCGCGATGGCGGCCCGCGGGCCACAGGGCATGCTGCTGGCATGGGACCGGCGCGCATTCCCGCGGCTGCCGGCGCCCGCGGAAGGAGCCAGCGATGATCACGCACCCCACCGTCCTCAAGATCGACGCCGAGGCCCAGCAGTTCGCCGCGCACTATCGCCCTGCCGCGATGCCCGAGTCCTCTGAGCCTGACGCGGTGCCGCGTCAGCGTCATCATCTGCCCGCCACCGTGCTCGTTTTCCTGCGTGGCCTCGTGCAGCGCAGGGCGCGGACGCAGCATCCCGCCGCGCCGTCGAGCCGGCCGTAGCCGCCGCCTGCTTCGCGCCGATGACCACGGCCAGCGTGGCGCCGAATGCACCCGTCCGGCGCCTGCCGGCGGCCGGCTTGCGCCCGCGCGCCCACCCGCGATTGCGCATGCGCCGCACGTTCATCTGGCTAAGAAGAGGAGTGTGCGCCATGGTCAGCCCCGCGCCGCCGCACGAGATCTTGATCGCGCCGGAGGACGAGGCGCGCGCGGCCCGTTACGCGGCCTGGACTTCGTGCATCACGCTGGTCCTGGCGGTCGTCGTCGCGCTCGTCGCCTGGCACGCCTTCGCCGGCCAGCATGCTCGCGACGCCGATCAGACGAGCGCGCGTCCAGTCCCATCCGGCGCCGTTTCGGCGCAGCAGAGCGTGCCGGCCGCGAGCCAGGCAGCCGGTTCGCTGGCGGCGGCCGCGAACGCGCCGGGCGGCGCCGGGCCGGCGAACGTTCCGCAGGCCGCGGCGTCAGCCGGCGCCGCAAGCACGGCGCCGCTGCTCTTCACCGCCCTGGCGCGCATGGACCCGCAAGCGTCGAATGGCACGCTGACGGTGTTCGTCGTCGATTCCGCGCGGCAGGTAACAGAGTTGGAGCAAGGGCTGATGGCGACGAATGCCTACCGCGCCACCGGCGGCGCGCCGGCCCTGCGGGCCACCGTGGTCAGCGCGGAGGCCGATCCCGAGGGCTTCTGGCTGGCCCTCGCGCAGTCGGAGAACGAGCCGTTCACGGTCGTGGATCTGCGCCAGCCGTGACGAGGAAACGAGGAAACAGGAAATAGAAAATAGGAACGAGGAGCCAACCGCGGAGCTTCACTCGTTCCCATTTCCTCTTCTCGTGTTTCTATTTCCTCGCTCCCCGACCCTACGCCCTGCGCGTGGCGGCGATGCTGCCGCCGTCCACGGGCAGCGTCACGCCGGTGATCCAGCGCGCTTCGTCGCTGCAGAGGAAGACCGCCGCCCAGCCGATGTCCCAGGCCGTACCTTCAAGACCGACCGCGCCCAGTGGCACCGAGGCAAGGCGCGCCGCCCGCGTCTCCGGCGCCATGCCGCCGGCCACCATCGGCGTGTAGACCGGCCCCGGCGCGATGCAGTTGACGCGGATGCCCTGCGCCGCATGCTGGATCGCCAGCGTCGTGCTCAGCGCGATCACGCCGCCCTTGCTGGCGGCGTAGGGCGCGTTGCCACGGCCGCGCATGCCGGAGACGGAAGAGATATTGAGGATGGCGCCGCCGCCGTGCGCGGCCAGGCGCGGAATCGCCGCGCGGCAGCAGGCGTACATCGAGCGCAGGTTCACCGTCATCACCCGGTCCCAATCCTCGGGTGAGGTATCGAGGATGCTGCCGCGGCTCTCGATGCCGACGTTGTTGACCAGCGTGGTGAGCGGGCCGAAGCGCCGCTCCGCCTCGGCCACCAGCGCCTCGGCCTGCGCCGGGTCGGTGACGTCCGCCTCAGAGACCGCCGCGGTTTCGCCCGCGTCGCGCCCCAGCAGCACGCCCAGCGCCGTCAGCGTCTCCTCGGCCCGCGCCCGCTGCTGGTCCACGAGCAGCACGCGGGCGCCCTCGCGCGCGAAGAGCAGCGCCATCGCCTTGCCGTTGCCCGTGCCCGGCCCGCGTGAACCGGCGCCGGTGACGATCGCGACTTTGCCGGCCAGCCGCGGCTGCCCCGGCGCCGCGCCGCCCGGCCCGCCCGCGCCCGGAAGCTCGGTTGCCTCAGCCATCTGCCTGCCTCCCCGCCGCCCAGCATAGCGCAGAGGCAGTGCCCGAACGGGCGCTTTCCCGCAGCGCCTGGGTATGCGGACCGGCGCTCAGTCGTCGCGTACGCTGAGGTCCGGTTCGATGCCGGTGTCTTGCTGCTGCTGCGGCGCGCCGGTGCCGAGGACGGCGTCCACACGGCTGCGCACCTCGTCGATCGGGCGTCCGAGCTTGGTGGAAAGGATCACGGCAAGCCGATCCAGGTCGCCGTCGCACTCGACAATATCTGACCGCGACATGCCGGGGAAGGCGGCGAGCAGCTCCTCCTGGCGCAGTTGCAGGCGCGCGTTGGTTTCGGCCTGGCTCTCGCTGAAGGGAATGGGCGGGCGCTGCGCCGGCTCGGACGGCTGCGCCGGCGCCACGTCGCGGCTCTCGGCCCAGACCGTACCGGCCAGCGCCTGCTTCGGGTCCGGAGGCAGCGGCCGCGATGCTGCGCTCGCCGGCGGGCTCGCCGGAAACGGCAGTGTGGCGTCGCTCAGATCCTGCGGCCGTCCGGCGCTGGTCGGCCCCGCCGGCGGCGCGGGCTGATCGGCAGCCAGGCGCCCCGTTTGCCCCGCGGGCGCGGCCCCGGCGCCACGATGCGAGTTCTCGGGAAGCGGCGGCGGGGCGGGTGGGGGGCTCGGCGGCCGCGGCATGGCGGCGCTCGCCGTGGCCGCGCCGGCGCTGTTGCCCGCCGGCTCGGTGTTCTCCGGTGAACGCGCGCCGTTGGGCCAGCCGCTGCCCGAGCCGGCGGCGGGATAGCTGAGCGGCTCGCCCAGCGGCTCGTTCTCGTCGAACTCGTCCTCATCAATCCCCGGCGCCAGGGCGCGCTTCACGCGCAGGCCAAGCCAGAGCGCGACGGCCAGCAGCCCAACGGCCACGCCGATCACCAGCCAGCGTGGTCGGCGGCGCTTGCGTCCCAGCCGTTGCTGCACGCCGGCGGGCAGCCGCTCGACGGCGCTCTGCGGCAGCGCATCGAGCGCGTGTTGCGGCCGCCAGCCGCGCACGCGCTCGGGCAGATGCTCGAGCAGGTCACGTGCGGAGCCCGTATCCATTTCATCCTCCCCCGGCCGCCGCGGCCGGCCCGGCTGACGCGGCCTAGCGTGAGCAACCGAGCGCGGCGGCCCGGCGCCCGGCATCTCCCGCATCATACGCACGGCCCGCTCGCTCCGCGCCACACCGGGGGAGTAGGCTCAGCGGACGCCGGGCACAGAACCGGTGTCCCGCGCGGCAACGAACGAGGATCCGGAGAGCCGGTTGCCGGGATCGAGCGCGCCGGGAAGGGCCTCAGCCTTCGCGCAGCAGGCGGAAGACGGGATAGCCCGGAGCGATGCGGCGCAGCTCAGCATCGGGCGCGTCCGGCCCCACGCCCTGGAAGAAGGCGCCGACCTCCATCTTCCAGCGGCGCAGATAGGCGCGCAGTACCGGCGGCTTCTCGTCGTCGCTCAGCTCGGCCAGGTGGATCGACTCCCGGCGCCGGCCCAGACGCAGCTCGGCGGCGCCGCCGGCGCGGACGTTGCGCACCCATTGCGTCACGCCGCGCGGCGCCACCAAATAGCGTTCGCCGCCGAAGGTCAGCAGGTTGACCGGTGTGGTGCGCCATTCGCCGCTCGAGCGCCCGCGCACCGCCAGCTCGCGCGAGCCGTAAACGCTGAGCCCCAGCCGCGTGGAGAGCGCGACGATGCGGTTGAAGACGTTGGTCGTGAACCAACCCGGCCGCTGGTAGCGCTCGTCCATGCGATCGTTCTCCGAGTCCGTGGCGGCGCTGCCCTGCCGGCGCGCCGCGAGACGGCAGGCCACCGCCTGCAAATGCCGGTCGCCGGCACGCTGCCCACCATGCCCGCGACTCGTGGTTTCGCGCGGTGCAAGCGGGGTTCGGTCACGCGCCGGCGCACCAGCCCGGCCCCGGCGAAGGCGCGGAGCACAGTATAAACCGTCTGCGTGGAGACGGCGCCGCTCCGCCGTCGCACCGCCGCGGCGGTCGTGCCGGCGCCGCCGGGCGCGGAGCTGTGACATCAAGGCCGGCGTGACGAATCACCTGCGGCCGGCCGCCGGGTGTATCGCTCAGGTCCGCAGCGCGTCACATGAAGGGGAAACTTCTCAAGAAGCGTGGGCCAGCCATGTGCTATCCGCGCTGCCGGATTGGCGGCGCGGATGGATCTCGCCGCGAGGACGGGCCGCGCCGCACGGGCAAGCGTCCGCCGCCGCGCCGTGACGGCGGCGATCCGTGACAGCGGCGGCGCAGCAACAAGCCGCGGCGTACCCCTGCATCGGCGGCGGTGGGCGCGTCTTCGCTGACAGGACGCGCAGCCCGGCCGCGGCCGGCGAGCCGCCGCAGCCAGCCCGCGGCGCGGCGGAGCGGCGCCGGCAGAGCAAGGCGTGTCGTGGCGGGAACGCCTTCGTCGAGGCGCATCCGCAGATATTCGTTGTCGGTCATGGCGAGACTCGGGACGTTCTGCACGGCATACATCCGATGCGTCGCATGTATAGTATGCAGCCTACTGGGCCGGCGATCCGCCGGCCAGAGCCAATCGGCGGGCAACTGGCCCGTCCGGCAGTGTGGCAGCGCGCGGCGCTGACCGGCTGCACAGGGAGAACGGCCGGACGGCGGCCTGGTAACGCTGCTGCTTGCGGCGGCGCCGGAGGCGGGATGGCGGGCAAGGCGCGGTCTTGCCATAATGCCGGCGGGAGACATCCTCCCCTGCCCCTCCAGCGTCGCATCGGCCCGCCGCACGGCGATGGGGGAGGATTCACGCACAGCCGGCGAGCGGACGAGCCGGTCAGCCGGTCAGAAGGAGGCGGCAAGATGGGCGCTACCGATTACATGCTGCAGAGCATGAACTTCCTGCACGAGGCGTTTCGCGTGGCTACGGACGGCCTCAGCGACGAGCAACTGCACCACAGCGCGGAGGGCGAGAGCCACTCGATCGCCTGGGTGCTGTGGCACGTGGCGCGGATCGAAGACCTGTTCGTGCAGCGCGTCTTCCAGGAGAAGCCGGAGGAGTGGGCCAGCGGCGGCTGGGCGGCGAAGACGGGCCTGCCCGAAAAGGGCTTCGGCACCAACCAGCCCGCCGCCGAGGCGAAGGCGCTGCACGTGGGCGATATGGCCGCCCTGCGCCAGTACGCCCTCGCCGTGGCGAAGCGCACCGACGAGTTCTTGACGAACGCCGACGACCGCGTGCTGGACCGCGAGGTGACGCTGGGCGAGCGCAAGGAGACGATCGGCCAGGCGATCACGCTGCACTTCATCACGCACATGAACGGCCACCGCGGCGAGATCAACCAGCTGCGCGGCGAGATGGGCTACCAGCCGGTGCTGCCGGGCCGCGGCGGCTGAGGCGCAGCAGACGCCGCGCGAACCGCAAGGAGGCAGCAATGACGCAGGCAACCGGCTCGCAGCTCGTGGCCGAGCAGCTCAAGCGTGAGGGCGTCGACACGCTCTTCTTCATTATGGGCGGGCCGATCATCGACGTGGCCGGCGCCGCCGCGGCCAACGGCATCCGTATCGTCGACGTGCGCCACGAGCAGGCCGCGGCGATGGCCGCCCACGCCTACGCCCGCGCCACCGGCCGGCCGGGCGTCTGCCTCGCCGCCTCCGGCCCCGCCACGACGAACCTGCTCACGGGCATCACCAACGCCTTCACCGACGCCGCGCCGGTGATCGCGCTGGGCGGCGCCTCGCCCACCAACCAGTTCGGCATGGACGCCTTCCAGGAGTTCGACCAGGTCTCGTGCTTCCGCTCCGTCACGCGCTGGGCCGAGCGCGCCCTGCACGCCGCGCGCCTGCCGGAGCTGGTGAACACCGCCTTCCGCAACGCCACCGGCCAGAAGCCCGGCCCGGTCTACCTGGACCTGCCCGGCGACGTGCTCTACAGCAAGGTCGAGCACGAGCGCGTGCCCTTCCCCGAGCCGGTGCAGCACGTGCGCACCGCCGGCGATCCGCGGCAGATCGAGCGGGCACTGGCCGTGCTGCGCGCCGCCGAGCGGCCGATCGTGCTTTCGGGCAGCGGCGTGCTCTGGTCCGGGGCCGAGAACGAGCTGGCCGCGTTCGTGGAGCGCAGCGGCATCCCCTTCTACACGACGCCGCAGTCGCGCGGCGTGATTGCCGAAGACCACGACCTCGCCCTGCTCGGCGCCCGCAGCACGGCCTTCTCGCAGGCCGACGCGGTGCTGCTGGTGGGCACCCGCCCGAATTTCATCATCGGCTACGGCCAGGCGCCGCGCTTCGCCCCCGACGCGAAGTTCGTGATGATCAACTCCGACGCGGCCGAGGTCGGGCACAACCGCCGCGTCGACGCCGGCATCGTCGGCGACGCGAAGCTCGTGCTGCGGCAACTGCTGGACGGCCTGGATGGTTTCGCCAGCCGGCGTGACAGCGACTGGGTGCAGACGCTGCGCAAGGCCGACGCCGCCCGCCGCGACCGTTCAGAAGCGGAGATGGGCACCGATCAGACGCCGATCCACCCGCTGCGCCTCTGCCGCGAGGTGCGCGACGTGCTGCCGCGCGACGGCGTGCTGATCGAGGACGGGCACGAGATCCTCAACCTGGCGCGGCAGTCGATCCCGTCCTACGTGCCGCGGTCGCGGCTGAACGCGGGGCCGAACGGCTGCATGGGCGTCTGCCTGCCCTTCGCCGTGGGCGCGCAGGCGGCGAACCCGGGCAGGCAGGTCGTGGCGCTGTGCGGCGACGGCTCCTTCGGCATGAACGTGCAGGAGCTGGACACGGCGGTGCGCCACAACCTGCCCTTCGTCGCGGTGATCTCGCACAACGGCGGCTGGACCGGCGCGATCCAGGGGCGCAAAGTCCCCGGCCGCGACCTGCTGATGACGCGCTACGACAAGGTGGCCGAGGCGTTCGGCTGCCACGGCGAGTACGTGGAGAAACCGGAGGAGATCCGCCCCGCGATCGAGCGTAGCTTCGCCAGCGGCAAGCCGAGCGTGGTGAACGTCGTGGTCGATCCGTTCGTGAAGGCGAAGACGCAGCCCTTCGGCAGTTACTCGTCGCGGCTGGACTGAGCCGAGAGCAGCGGCGAAAGCTTCTGGCCGGCAAACTGTCGCTCGCCACTGTAACGCCGGCCCGCCGCCGCGCGACAGAACGCTATGATGCCGATCGAACTCGCTCCGGATGCGCGCGGCGCTGCGGCCGCTCTTCCAAAACTATCCGTATCTGCACGGCTGCGTGGCGGGCGTGATCGAGGGTGGCATGGGCCGCGCCTTCGCCGACGGCCGCGAGGCGCCCGCCGCCGCCCTGTTAGCGCTCGACTTCAGCCTCTTCGGCGGCGACGCGGCGGCGCCCGGCGCGCCAGAGCTGGTGCGGCTGCTGAAACCAGGGCCGGGCTCGGCGATCGTGCCGGACGAGGCGTGGCACAGGCTGCTGGCGGCGCACTACGGCGGCGAGCTGCACGACGATCCGCGCGAGGCGTTCAAGGCCGGCCGCTTCGACCGCCAGGCGCTGCGCCGCTTTCGGGAGGCGCTGCCGCCCGGTTTCGAGCTGGTGCGCGTGCAGCCCGACCAGGTCGCGGCCTTCGCGGATCTGGAAGTCGACCTGGTGCACAACTTCGCCTCGCACGCCGAGTTCAGCGAGCGCGGCACCGGCTTCGGCGTGCAGCACGAGGGCCGCTTCGTCGCCGGTTGTTCATCCTTCGCCATCGGCGGCGGCACGCTGGAGATCGAGATCGACACGCACCCGGACTTCCGCCGCCGCGGCCTGGCGCGCATCCTCGGCGCGGCGATGATCCTCTGGTGCCTCGAAAACGGCCTGGAGCCGTGCTGGGACGCGGCGAACCCCATGTCATCCGCCCTCGCCTGCCAGCTCGGCTTCGTCTCCACCGGGCAGTACACCGCCTACCGCCTGCATTAGCGCTTCCCCCTCTCCATGAATCCCCCCTCTCCATTTCATGGAGAGGGGGCCAGGGGGTGAGGCGAGGCTCCGCCACGCGAACCAGCAGCGTCCAGGCGTTCAGCACCGAGCGCAACAGGGAGATCAGCACGATTGGCGTGAGCCAGTAGAGCCCGCCGAAGTGGCCCGCCAGCAGGCTCGCGCCGGCGACCGGCACGGCGAGCGTGGCGAGGTTGAAGGGCAAGATGCGTGCGGCCCACTCCAGCCGCTGTCCGCCGCCCAGGCGGCCCAGGGTTCGGCTTTGCAGGCGCACGCTGAGCGCAACCAGAACGCCGCCGAGCAGCAGCTCGACGCCCAGCACCCGTCGGTCCTGGCCGGGAATCAACACAATCACGGCCAGCAGAGAGGATCAGCAGGCCGCCAGGCGCCTCGCGCGCCCGTGCCGCGTGGGCGGGGCACACCTCGTCAAGTGATGGTACCCGCCGGTGGGTCGTTCGCCTGACCGATGACCGGCTGTACTCACCGAGCGCGCTTGCCCCCAGCCCAGGACCCAGCCGGGTCCGGCACGGCCCCGCTTCCCCACTTCAGTGCCGTGCGGTGCCGTGCGGCCTTTCGCGGCTCTGCACAGCGGCGTAGACTACGGCCGAAACGGGGCGGGGGTGAACGCGATGCCGTCCGTGCTGATCGACCCGGAGCTTGCCGAGGCCCGCGCGGGCATTGCCGGCGCCCTCAGCCTGCTCAACTTTGACGACCTGGCGGCCAGCCGTGCCGCGCTGGCCGGCGCCTTCCCGGTGCTGCCGCCGAGCGAGCACGTGGCGGCGCAGGACCGCATGGTGCCCGGCCCGGCCGGTGCGCCCGCGGTCAAGGTCCGCATCTACCGTCCGAAGGGCATCCCGACCAGCACCCGGCTGCCCGGCCTGTACTTTATGCATGGCGGCGGCATGATCATGGGCAACCTGGATGCCGACAACGCGCGGTTGAGCCAGTACGTCGAGCAGATCGGCTGTGTGGTGGTGTCGGTAGAATACCGGCTGGCGCCTGAGAACCCACACCCGGCACCGGTCGAAGACTGCTACGCGGGCCTGGTCTGGACGGCCGCGCACGCGGGCGAGCTCGGCATTGACGCTACTCGGCTCGCCATCGGCGGCGGGAGCGCGGGCGGCGGGCTGGCGGCAGGGACCGCGCTGCTGGCCCGCGACCGCGGTGGACCGGCGCTCTGCTACCAGATGCTCATCTATCCGATGCTCGACGACCGCAACACGACCCCCTCCAGTTATGCGATCACCGACGTGGGCATCTGGGACCGTGCCACCAGCCTCAACGCCTGGCAGGCGCTGCTCGGCGACCAGGCCGGCACGGAGGGCGTCTCGCCCTACGCCGCCCCCGCCCGCGCCACGGACCTGGCCCGCCTGCCCGCCGCGTACCTCGACGTGGGCACCGCCGACCTCTTCCGCGACGAGGACATCGCCTACGCGCAGCGGCTGATGCAGGCGGGCGTGCCGGTGGAACTGCACGTCTACCCCGGCGCCTACCACGCCTTCGAATTCGCGCTCTCGGCGCGCCTCACGCAAACGGCGCACACGCTGCGCATGGCGGCGCTCAAGCAGGCGCTCACCGGCTGAGGTAGCCGCCCCGGCTCTGGTCCCCGTGCAGGAGGAAGGTCAGCCACAGGACGTCGGCTGGTGCATGTGACATCTCAGCGCGTCACCGGTCAACCGAACGGCCCACCGATGGATACCATCACCTGACGAGGTGTGGGGCGGGGTCCGGCATGATCTGCCGTGGGTTGAGCGAGAGCGCGACGAAGAGCGGTCCCAGCAACGCCGCCGCGGCGCCTGCCACCGCGCCGAACAGCACCTGCCAGGCCTTCGATTGATAGGCGGTGTCCATGCGCTCCTCGTCGCGCGACGGCTGAGAGCCCGGCTTCGCGCGGTTGTCCGCCGCCGCCGCGGCGCGCGTTGGACATTCGCCGCGTGTGGCTCTGCCGCAGCGCTATGGGCCTGGTGGGGCGCGGGCTACGGCTGGCCGGCTTCCTGCCAGTATTTCAGCCAGTCCTCGGCGATGCGCCGCTGCGCCTCTTGCAGGCTGATCGCGCCGCTGCACACCTGGTCGTGCATATAGTTCTCGAAGCGGTCCTTCTGGTGAAAGCCCGGCTCCGGCGAGGCGGCTTCCGGCCAGAGGTTGGCGATCTCGTTCGAGCCGCCCAGCTCCAGGCTCACCAGGTGGTCCACCTCGTACTCACCGGGCGAGTGATGGTCGATGCCATATTCGGCGTAGACCTGGTCCTTCTCTTCGATCGGCACGTTGCGCACTCCACGGGAGTACCCGGGCACGCAGATCTGGTCCTTGGTTGCGCTGGCGATGATGGCGCCCGGTGTACAGGCGCGATCCTGCAATTTGCCGTTGGCCGTGCAGCCCTCGGTCTTTGTACGCTGACCCAACGGGGGCGGCGCGCCGCCGCTGCCCGGCGCGCTGCCGGAGCCGCCGGCTGAACCGCCGGACGAGCCTCCAGACGAACCGCCGGGCGAGCCGCTTGAGGAGGTACCGCCGCCCGGAGTATTGGCAGACGGCGGGTTTGAACCGCCGCCGCCGCTGCGGCTGACGAGCAAGATCACGATGACGATCACGAGCAGGACGATCACGGCGATGTTGATGTACCTGTTGGTGCCGCGGTACATTATTGGCCTCGCCGTTCTTTCACGGCCCGCACCAGCGTTGCTTTCTGATCGGCCAGCATCTCCTGCGCGGCGGTAGTGCTGGCGTTGGCGGCGCGGATCACGATCAGCACGCCGCCGTTGCTCAGGCCGGTGGTAACTGTCTGGCGGTCGGCATCCGCTACACCGAGCGTGCGCATGCGTTCCACGGCGGCGGCGGGCGTCAGTTGGCCCCAGTCGCCGGGCGTGTCAGTCAGGGCCGCGGTGCGCAGCGGATCGCTGGTAAGCACGGAGATCTGGCGCGACGCGAAATCGGCCTCGGCCAGGTTATTGAGCGCGATATCGGCGTCGCTGTCGTTGGGCAACAGGCCGATCACGAGCATGGCATCGTCCTGCGCTTTCTCGCCGCGCAGCCGGGCGAACCACCGGCGTATTCCATTGAACACGGCGCCGCACCGCCTTTGGCGTATCGATACCACTTCCGTTGATCTCAGTCCATGCGCGGCGGCAACGGCGGGATCCGTGCGCGGGCCGGGCGGGCGGCGATTCACGGCCACAAGACGGCAATCAGGAGTCTAGCGGCGGCGTGCTCGCCTGCGCCGGCCGGCGAGCCGCACGGCCGGAGGGTGTGCCTCCGCACGCGGCACTGGTGGCGGCCCTGGCTCTTCGTTCGTGTCCGTGCCCTCCGGGGGCTCCGGCGCGGCGAGGCGCAGCGGCGCGCCGCTGAGCGCGGCGATGGCGGCGGCAAGCTCGCGCACCTCCGCGAAGCCGCCGCGCGCGAAGGGGCGCGGCACGATCATGCCGGCGATGGGCAGCCGTTTGCCGCTCGCTTTGATCAGCACCGCCTCCCACTGCACGAACTCTTCCGTGCGCCGGCCGGCCGTGCCCTCGCCTGCGCCCGATTCGGCGACCTCGATCGCCGCGATCTTCCAGAACGGCACCAGCTCCGTCGTGCCGATGCCCATGCCCAGAAAACCCTGCTGCCAGGCGCCCGACTGCTTCGCCTTGTCGAAGACGACGTTGGCGCCGAACAGCGCATACACCAGCGTAATGCCCGCCAGCGGCACGGCGAACAGCGCGAACAGCAGCAGAAGCGCCAGCAGCCAGTAGGGCAGCGCGTCCGCGACGACGCCCCAGACGATCAGGGCGACGCAGCCGGCGCCGAGCAGAAAGCCGGCGAGCGGCGGCGCGATCGCCCCGCGCGAGGGGCGCACGTCGATGCGCTCGGCGCGGATGATCGCGCGGCGGCGGTTGAGATCGATGCGGCGCTTCTCGCCCGGCGGCGGCAACGGCCCGGCGGCTGATTCATCGGCGTGGGCGGGCGGATCCATACTCTCAGTAGGCATCAGCGGCGCGGGAACGGGCAAGCGGGCGATCAGCGCCGATCGCCGAGCGCCGCGGCCGGCCGCCAGAGCAGATAGAGGAGGGCCGCGATCACGCCGGCCGCGGCGGCGACCGCGAGCGCCGTCTCGCGCAGCGGCAGCGTCTGCCAGAACGGCTTTGCTGCCGGCGCCGCCGCGAGCCGTGGCCGGTCCAGCGTCTCCGCCAGCGCGTTGTTGGCGATGATCTCCTCAATATGCGCGGCGTCCACGGCGCCCGCGCTGCCGACATCGCGCAGCAGCTCGGCCGGCGGAATCGGCAGCAGTTGCAGCTTGCCGCCCGCCCGCTCGGGCGGCGCGATCGTGCCCCTGGCCGAGAGCTGGTAGACCCCGGCCGCGCCACCCACCAGGCTCCAGGCGGTGTTCGGTCTCTGGCCGTCGCCGGCAAGGAAGAGTACGTAATGGCCGCCGCGCGCCAGGGCCGGGGCGTCGGCGCAGCTTTGGTCCGTCGGATCGCCCAGGTCGCGCAGCAGCACCACCGGTCCCGGCGTCACTCCTTTAATCACGGCGCGCACGCGCATGCTGGCATCGAAGCCGCCCGCCGCGTTGACCGGCTCGCGGATCACGTCGGCCAGCACGGCGACCGGGGCGCTGCGGGCCACGGCGCCGAGCGGCGGCAGTTCATCGCCGCATGCCGCGCGTGCGCCCCGCGGCAGGCGAAGCAGCGCAAGCCCGCTCAGCGCGCAGGCAAGGAGCAGCGCGGCGAAGAGGCGCGCGGCGATGCAGCGAACAGTGGCGGATCGGAACACCGAGATCGCTCCGCGGGCAGGGGCGCCGGCCGCTCGCGTGGGGCAGCGCCGCGCCCATTATCGCCGAAGCGGCGACGCGACGCAGCCTCTTTCAGCCGCCGCGCCGCGCGTACTGGCCGCGCAGGATCGCGGCGAACTCGCCGCCCGCATACCACTCGCTCAGCGCCGCGGCACGCGCGGCCAGCAGCGGCGCCCCGGCCTGCAGGCTGCGCACGATCGCGCTCAGCCGCGTGCCCGCCGGCCGCTCGCCATAGAGCGCATGGCGGCCCTGTTCCACGAACGCCGCCACGTTCAGCGCGTCGATGAAGCGCTGGCCGCCCGCGGCCTGCTTCAGCAGCGCCGAGAGCGCGACCTCCAGCCGGCCCGCGGCCAGCAGCCCGGCGCGGTCGGCGCTGAACTCGGAGAACTGGTCCCAGTCGCGCAGCGGCGCCTCCAGCCCCGTCGTCACCATCGAGCCGACGTTGAGCGTGAAGGTGCCGACCGTATCGCCGATCGCGCCGATCGAGCGGGCCAGCATCTTGTAGGTCACGTGGCCGAGCAGGATGTGCCCCAGCTCGCGGCCGAAGGCGAAGACCAGCTCCTCGTCGTCCAGCAGTTCCACGTAGTCGGCGTTGACGACGATGAAGGGCCGCTCGTGGCCGATCGTCTGCATGCCGCTGTCGTAGCGGCCGAGATACAGTTCGGGCACGCGCACGTCGAGCACGCGCGCCGCGCGGTCGAGCAGCGCCCACAGCGCCGCACCCTGGCCGGCGTGGATCTGCACGGCCTGCGCCGCCGTCTCGTGCGCCATCGCCCCTTCCACGCCGAGGTTCAAAAAGCGGCTGTAGACGAAGTCCAGCCCCTTGAGCAGACGCACTCGCGTCATGCGCTCCGCGTCGCGGCGGTCGCGGAAGCTGCGCGCGTCGATGCCGGGGAAGCGGCGCTCGCTTGCGTCCGCGGCGGGCGCCTGCGGCTCGTGCGGCGCGGCGGCAGGCTCTCCCTGCGGGTCGGGAGGCAGCGGCAGCGCGCCGGGCTGTCCATCCGCTTGAGGCGCGGGCGTGGCCGCCGGTACCTGCAGGCCGCCGGACGGCGTGTACTCGATACGGCTCGGGCTCTGCGCGTCTTCCTGCGGTGTCATGCGCGTATGCTCCGTGGCGGGATTCCCCGCGGCTAGCTTGGCGCGGCCTCAGCCGGCAGACTCCGGCGATGGGCGATCGGCCGCACCGCCCTCACCGGGCAGAACGTGCGATGCCGCGCACTCTGGCGCCGGACACCCCCGGCCGCTACAGTGAGGCCGTAAAGGAGAACGCGGCGAATGAAGTTCGGGATATTTTACGAGCATCAGCTTCCCCGTCCCTGGCACGACGGCGACGAGCTCAAACTCTTCCAGGACGCCCTCTCGCAGGTCGAGCTGGCGGACAGGCTCGGCATCGACCACGCCTGGGAGGTCGAGCACCACTTCCTTGAAGAGTACAGCCATTCGTCGGCGCCGGAGGTCTTTCTCGCCGCCGCCAGCCAGCGCACCAAACGGATCCGCCTCGGCCACGGCATCGTGCTGATGCCGCCCGGCTACAACGCGCCGGCGCGCGTGGCCGAGCGCATCGCCACGCTCGACCTGGTCAGCGCCGGCCGCGCCGAGTTCGGCACGGGCGAGTCCGCCTCGCGCGCCGAGCTTGAGGGCTACGGCGTCGACCCCGCCGAGCGGCGGGCGATGTGGCGCGAGACGGTCGAGCAGGTCGCCAACATGCTGGCGATGGACCCCTATCCCGGCTTCCAGGGCAAGTACTTCTCCATGCCGGTGCGCAACGTCGTGCCGAAGCCGGTGCAGAAGCCGCACCCGCCGATCTGGGTGGCCTGCTCCAACCGCGAGACGATCCACCTGGCGGCGCAGCTCGGCATCGGTGCCCTCACCTTCGCCTTCATCGACCCGGCCGAGGCGCGGCACTGGGTGAACGACTACTACGAGACCTTCAAGCGCGAGTGCGTGCCGATCGGCCACGCCGTCAACCCCAACATCGCCATGGTCACGAGCTTTTCCGTGCACCCCGACGAAGCAGAGGCGCGGCGACGCGGACTCGACGGCTTCCGCTTCTTCCAGTTTGCGCTGGGGCACCACTACGCCTTCGGTCAGCACACGCCGGGCCGCACCAACGTCTGGGAGAAGTACATCCGCGTGCGCGACGAGATGGGCATGGAGGCGCTGGGCGACGGCACGGGCGGCATCGGCACGCCGGCGCAGCAGCGTGAGCACCTGCGCGCCTTCCAGGATGCGGGCGTCGACCAGACGGTCTTCATCCAGCAGGGCGGCAACAACAAGCACGAGCACATCTGCGAATCGCTGGAGCTGTTCGCCGCCGAGGTGATGCCGGAGTTCAAGGAGAAGGAAGAGGAGCGCGTCGCCACGAAGATGGCGGGGCTGGCGCCGTACATCGAGGCGGCGTTCAGGCGCAAGCAGTTCATGAAGGAGCTGGCGGACGACGAGATTCCGACCTACGGCGCCTACGGCCTGAGCGTGGCCGAGGTCGACGTCGCGACCCTGCCGGAGGCGAACCGCCGCCGCGCCCTCGCCATGCGCCGCCTGCGCGAGATCGCCGCGAAGGCGTAGGGGGAGCGAGCGGCCCTCACACCCCCGTACCCCTCTCTCCCATACACAAGCGAGGGAGATCCGCCGCTGTTCAAGAGCGTATGGGAGAGAGGGGCGATCGTACCGTGCGGGCACGGAGGACGCCAGGTTAGCAAGCTGATGCAGGAGCGAATGCCGTGCACCGCGCACGGTTCCCACGCTTCGGTCAGGGGCGCGTGGCGTCCGCCCGTCGCGCCCGCGGGCGCGACGCACGGTGCGCCGGCTAACCCGGCGCCCTCTGGAACACTCTACGCCGGATCGCCCCTCTCCCTCTCCCAGGATTGGGAGAGGGAGAGGGGCCGGTGGTGAGGGTGAGGGCCGAACGCCCGTGGCCCAGAAACCGATCATCGACTACCGCATGGACGACATCGTGCGGCTGCGCAAGGCACACCCTTGCGGCGGCACGGACTGGCGCGTGGTGCGGCTCGGCGCCGACATCGGCCTGCGCTGCCTCACCTGCAACCGCCGCGTGCTGCTCGATCGCAGCACGCTGGACCGGCGGCTGAAGAGCTTCGTCGAACGCGGCCCCTACGACCCGCGCGACCCCTTTAACGCCAGCGGCAAAGCCGCCGATACATAAGCAACGGCCCGCGCCGTACCGCCCGCCGGCACGCGTGCCCAGCGGCGCTCGTGGGCGTAATCGCGGCAGCGCAACCGCCGTTGGTTGCGCCGGATGGTTCGTTGACACGTTTTCGAGCGCGTGCCTACACTGAATTTGAGTCGGGAGGCGTGGCCGTGGTTGAGATGACGATCGAGAGCATCCGCGTCTCGCTGATGAACTACCAGCGCGTCGTCATCCTCAAAGAGAAGGACGCGGAACGCTACCTGCCGATCTGGATCGGCCCGGCCGAGGCCGACGCGATCGCCGTCCGCCTGCAGGACGTGCAGGTGCCACGCCCGCTCACCCACGACCTGCTGCGCTCAGTGATCGACTCGCTCGGCGCCCAGGTGTCTTCGGTCGTCGTCAACGACATCTCCAGCGACACCTACTACGCCCGCATCGTGCTCGAGGTGAACGGCAACTCCGTCGAGATCGACTCGCGCCCCAGCGACGCGATCGCCCTCGCCGTGCGCGCCCGCGTGCCGATCTACGCCGACGAGAGCGTGCTGGAGAAGGCCGGCGTCAAGATCAGCGAGGACGAGAGCGCGGCGGGCGCCCTGGAGATGACGGCGCCGGTCAAAGAGGAAGAGCTGGAGCGGATGTCCGCCTTCCGCGACTTCATCGAAGGGCTCGACCTGGACGACTTCGATAAGCGCCGGCGCTAGCGCCCGGTATCACCTTCGCCCTGCTCGCCACGCTGCAACCGACCGCTCGGCGCCACGCGCGGCCTGCCCCTGGGCCGCAGTTCAGTCGCGGCCATCGGCCGAAGCCCGCCGGGCGGTCGCCGGCGGCTGCCACACCGCCGGCGACCGCCGGTTTCGACCACACTGTAGGAACTCACGTGCAAAACAGGCGCACGCGCCTGGACGGTTGAGGCTGCGGCGAAACGCCCGTTCCGGCCCCTTTAAGGATGGTCTCCTAACCGGCGCGTCAGTCCGGAGCTGAGTGTTCAACCACTTCAGACCGCCGGTTGGGAGACCATACCTTCTTCGTTCGAGTTGAGCTGCCCTTCACCGGTCGTAATCAAGCGCCTGAGACTCCCATTGATATAGACGCCCCATGCGCTTGAACAGGAATCGAAGCATTCAAACTCCGGAACCAGGCCCAGGTGCGTGAAGCGGACCTCCGTTCGCTTCCCCTTGCGCGAGACGTCAAAGGTGATCTCCGTGCCCGTCCACTCGCCCGGGTCTTTGCTGAAGTTGAGATAGGCGTCCAACACCCGCCAAACGACCTTCTTGCCAGGGATGAGTTCCGTGATCTTTTGTTTGGTGTAGTGGACATCCTCGTACCGGTAGGTGAACTCCTCGCCCAGCCTGTCGGTACTCCCTTCAATCTCTCCCGACCACCAGCCACGAACGTTCGTGATGGCGGCGAAGGCTTCTTCCGGTGTTTGGTCCACCGAAAAGGTGGTGGTGAAGTTTTGGCTGCTCATGGTGCTCTCCCGTTCACGGTATGCGGGGTTGGTTGTGGTGTGCCGGTGCCGCCGGTCCGCCGTACCGCGGCGGACCGGCGGCACCGGCCGTTGCTCATGCGGCTTCGGGCGTCGCATTGGCGAGAGCCGCAAACTCACGCTCGAGCGCCTTGAGGGCGCCGCCACGCCAAGGCGCAGCCAGCGGCGCCGACATGGGATCCGGGAAGATCTCCTCCTCGCCGTTCGCCACGCCGTCGAGGATGGCGCGGGCGACGGACTCCGGGGGGGCCTTCGGGACGGCGAAGTCTCGGGACATCTCGGTATCCACGGCGCCGGCCAGGACGGCATGCGCCCGCACGCCCTGCCCGGCCAACACGGCCCGTAGCGACTGGGACAGCGAGAACGCGGCCGCCTTGGAGATCGAGTAGGCCGGAACGAACGGCAGCGGGGCGACGGCCGTCAGCGACAGCACGATGACGATCGCGCCGTGCGAGCGCGTAAGCAGCGGCAGGCACGCCTGGGTCATGCCATAGGCGCCGAAGAGGTTGACGGCAAGGTGCTGTTCGAGCACGGCCCGATCGCTCAAGTCATCGAAGCGGGCCACCCCGGCATTGTTGATGAGGAGGTCAAGCGTGTCGACCCGCTCGACCGCTGCCCGAATCTGTGCCGCGTTGGTCACGTCCAGCAGTAGGGGCGTGACGCGTGTGTCCGGGTGGACCAGGGGCTGACGCGTGCCGGCGTATACCCGGCGCGCACCGCGCCGCAAGGCTTCTTCGACCAGCGCTTGCCCGATGCCGCGATTGGCGCCCGTCACCAGCACGGCCCTGTCTGTGATTGTCATCGGTCCGGCTCCTCCTGGTTTGCAGGAGCCCCTCGGTGAGGGGCCCCTCGCAGCTATGTGGTTGCTTCATGCAACCACTACAACCACCGTAGCGGACGCGGTTTCATCATGCAACTAAAAAAGGTGCTACAATTGGTCCGTGCTTGGAAATACTTACGAACGCCAGAACTGCTCGGCCGCGCGGGCACTCGAGGTGGTCGGCGAGCGCTGGAGCCTGCTGATCGTCCGCGACGCGCTGTTTGGCGGGCTGACGCGCTTCACCGACTTCCTGCGCAGCCTCGGCCTCGCCCGAAACGTCCTCTCCGCCCGGCTGGACAGCCTGGTGGAGGCCGGCGTGATGGAGCGCAGCCCGGGCGAGGATTCGCCCTACGACGAGTACCACCTGACCGAGAAAGGCCGCGATCTGGCGGCCGTCGTCATTGCCCTGACCGGCTGGGGAGACCGCTGGGCGGCGCCCGATGGACCGCCGATCGTCTTCCGCCACGACAGCTGCGGCGGCGATGTCGTGCAACAGCTCGTCTGCAGCGGCTGTCAGCGGATCCTGCGCGCTGAGCAGGTCGACGCGCATCCCGGACCGGGCCTGGCGGCGGCGGGCTAGCGCCCGTCATGCGGCCAGGGCTGCACCTGGAGCAGCCGGCCGCTGCGCGATGACGAACGGCTCAGCATCACTCCGGCTGGCTTGCACGTCGTCGCTTTCGCCTGCCTGCTGCCGCACATGGCTCTCCCCGCTCCTGGCGGATCGCGCAGGACGGGCGCTGGCGCATTGTCCGCGGATTGCGTACCATGCCGCCGGAGCAACCGCCCCGGCGGTTTTTGTCGTGCCCGCGTTGCACGGGGGTTGCTCCCTACGATCGTCTGTGATAAGTTTCGCAATGCCTCGGGTCGGCCGGGAAACGGTGGCCGGCCGCTCAACATGATGCCATCCGCCAGCGCGCAGGATGGCGTCAACTGTGTCGGGGCGGCGGACGCTGCCAGCGCGGGAGTGACCCGGTGCGCAATCCGAAGGTCTGGATCATCGTCCTTTTCGTGCTGGCGACGATCGTCGTCGGCTTCCTGCTGGCGGGGCCGCAGCCGGAGATCTCGCTGAAGGCGGAGACGGTCTTTGCCGTCGGCCCCTTCAACGTGACCAACACCGTGATCGCCGCCTACATCGTCACCGCCATTCTTGTGATCACCTCGTACTTCGCCACGCGCAGGGCGGCGCTGGTGCCCTCCGGCTTCTACAACTTCGTCGAGGCGCTGGTCGAGTGGATGTACTCGGTGGTCGAGGAGATCGCCGGGCCGGAGAACGGGCGCAAGTTCTTCGTCGTCGTCGCCACGATCTTTTTGTTCGTCGTCTCCTCCAACTACTTCGGCCTGCTGCCGATCGTCAACTCGATCGGCGTGGCGCACCGCGGCGACCACCAGGAGACCGGCTTCGTCTGGAAGGACGCCGGGCCGATCAAGGTCATCGTGCCGCACGCGGCTGAGGTCAAAGAGGGCGAGCAGACGACGTCTTCACACGCGGACGACCCGAACCTGGGCGGCTTCCGCCCCTATCTGCGCAGCCCCAACAGCGATGCCAACAGCCCCCTGGCGCTGGCGATCTGGTCGGCGATCTTCGTCGAGCTGTGGGGCCTGCAGGCGCTGGGCTTCCGCTATCTCGGCAAGTTCTTCGCCTTTCCGCCCTTCGCCAGGTTCTCGCCGATTAACGTCTTCGTCGGCGCGCTGGAGTTCCTCAGCGAGCTGATCCGCATCATCAGCTTCACCTTCCGTCTCTTCGGCAACATCTTCGCCGGCGACGTGCTGATCACTTTCATCTCGTTCCTGGCCCCGTTCGTCTTTCCCGTCATCTTCTACGGACTGGAGACGTTCGTGGGCTTCATTCAGGCGGCAGTCTTTGCGCTGCTCACCCTCGTTTTCGCCGTGATGGCCGTTGAGTCGCACGACGAGGGCGAGCACGAGGCGCATCGAACACACGGGGAGCCTGCGGAGGCGGCGGCGCACTGAGTGTCCCCGGCGCGAGGCGCACCGCGCGACGGTGTGCGCGGCCCGCGTGGGGCCAGACCACGCCAGCACGATGCCCCGGTGACGCGGCCGTGGAGCGGCCGGACCGGGAGGGGGGAATATGCACCTGCTGACGGCGATGATGGCGATCCTGCTCGATACGACGCACATCTCCGACGATGGCATGAAGAACATCGGCGCCGGTATCGCCATCGGCATCGGCGCGATCGGGCCGGCGCTCGGCATCGGCAACCTGGTGGCGAAGGCGATGGAGGCGCTGGGGCGCAACCCGGAGGCGCGGCCGGCGATCCAGACCAACATGATCCTTGGCCTCGCCTTCGCGGAAGCGATCGGCATCTACGCCCTGCTGGTCGCGATCATCATCAAGTTCGTGTAGGGTTCGCCTGCCCGGCGCCGCCGCTTCGGTCTGCGACCGCGCCGGCGGCGGCGCGGGCGGCACGAACCGCGGCGCGGCGGCCGCGGCTGATCGGGGAGTGAGGAACAGACTTGAGTAAGGCATTCGACGCGCTGGGGCTGAACATCGGCACGCTGCTCGCGTTCATCATCAACTTCGGCATCCTGCTGTTCCTGCTCAAGCAGTTTCTCTATGGCCCCGTGCTGAAGATGCTGGACGAGCGGCGCCAGCGCATTCAAGAGGCGCTGGCCGCCGCCGACCGCGCGGCCGAATCGGCGCGCGAGTCGGAGACGCGCGTGCAGGAGCAGATCCGCCAGGGGCAGATCCAGGCGCAGGAGATCGTCGCCAACGCCCAGCAGATCGCCCAGCGCATCCAGGACGACGCCACGCGCCAGGGCCAGGAGCGCCAGCAGCAGCTCGTCACGCAGGCGCAGGCCACGATCCGCCAGGAGAGCGAGGCGGCCCGCGCCGATCTGCGCCGCGAGTTCGCCGACCTCACCATCCTCGCGGCCGAAAAGGTGATCAACCAGTCGCTCGACCGGCAGGCGCACCTGCGCTTGATTAATGAAGTGCTCGAATCCTCGGCCGGGCGCAACGGCAGCCAGAACTAGCGCCGGCGGGCAGGGCGGGACGGAACGACCATGCCAGGCAGCAGACGGGAGATCGCGGCCAAGCGCTACGCCGAGGCGGTGTTTCAGATCGCCCGCGACCAGGGCACGATCGACGCCTGGGCGCGCGATCTGCAGACCGTCGGCGCCGTCTTCGCTGAGCCGGAAGTGCTCGGCCTGCTGGAGAGCGCCAAGGTGCCGCAGCAGGCGAAGGACGACGTGCTCAGCCGCACCCTGGCGGGCGTCTCGCCGCTGGCGCTGAACTACGCGCGGCTGCTGGTGGAGCGGCGGCGCGTGCCGCTGGCGCCGCAGGTGACGGACTTCTTCCGCGAGCTCGCGGACGCCTACCGCGGCGTCGCGCAGGCGGAGGTCGTGACGGCGGTCGAGATCGGCGATGCGGAGAAGCAACTGATCGCGCGGCGGCTCGGCCAGATGACGGGTAAGCAGGTGCAGATCGAGACGCGCGTCGATCCGAGCATTATCGGCGGTGTGGTGGCGCGCGTGGGCGACCGGCTGATCGACGGCAGCGCCCGCACGCGGCTGCTGGCGCTGCGCCGGCGGCTGGAAGCGGCGCGCTAGCGGCCGGCAGCGGCGCAGAGCGCCGCGATTCGGTACGATGGCGGCAGCAATGCGGCACGCCGGCGCGGGCCGGACGAGGGCAGACGCGGACTCAGGCCGGTGTCCCTGCTCGTGAAGCTGCCGGAAGCGGGAAGGCGAAAGAGGTTCGAGGATGGCAGTCCGTCCGGACGAGATCGCATCGATCATCAAGAGCGAGATTCAGAGCTTCGGCACGCAGGTGCAGCAGACGGACGTCGGCACCGTGATCGAGGCCGGCGACGGTGTGGTGCGCATCCACGGCATGAGCGGCGCCCTCTACGGTGAACTGGTCGAGTTCCCGCAGCCCAACGGCGAGCCGATCTCGGGCATGGCGCTCAACCTGGAGGAGGACTCGGTCAGCGCCGTGGTGCTGGGCGACTACCGCCAGATCAAGGAAGGCGACCAGGCGCGCAGCACCGGCCGCGTGGCCGAGGTGCCCGTGGGCGAGGCGCTGATCGGCCGCGTGGTCAACTCGCTGGGCCAGCCAATCGACGGCAAGGGGCCGATCAACACGACACGCACACGCCCCGTCGAGCGCATCGCGCCCAACGTGGTCACGCGCTCCGCGGTGAACACGCCGGTGCAGACCGGCATCAAGGTGATCGACGCCACCACGCCGATCGGCCGCGGCCAGCGCGAGCTGATCATCGGCGACCGCCAGACCGGCAAGACGGCCGTGGCGCTGGACACGATCATCAACCAGAAGGGCGGCGACCTGATCTGCATCTACGTCGCCATCGGCCAGAAGGATTCCAAGGTCGCTCAGACCGTGGGCGCGCTCGAGCGGGCCGGCGCGATGGAGTACACGATCGTCGTCGTCGCCGGTGCCGCCGAATCGGCCGCCTTGCAGTACCTGGCGCCGTACGCCGGCTGCGCCATGGGCGAAGAGTTCATGGAGCAGGGCAAGGACGCGCTGATCGTCTACGACGACCTCTCCAAGCACGCCTGGGCCTACCGGCAGATGTCGTTGCTGCTGCGCCGCCCGCCGGGGCGCGAGGCGTATCCGGGCGATGTCTTCTACCTGCACAGCCGCCTGCTGGAGCGCGCCGCCAAGCTCTCATCGGAGCGGGGCGGCGGCTCGCTCACGGCGCTGCCGGTGATCGAGACGCAGGCCAACGACGTCTCCGCCTACATTCCCACCAACGTGATCTCGATCACCGACGGCCAGATCTATTTGGAGTCCGACCTGTTCAACGCCGGCCAGCGGCCCGCGATGAACATCGGCCTCTCCGTCTCGCGCGTGGGCGGCAACGCCCAGACGAAGGCGATGAAGTCGGTCGCCGGCCTGCTGAAGAGCGACCTGGCGCAGTACAACGAGCTCCAGGCGTTCGCGCAGTTCGGCACCAGCGATCTCGACGCCGCCACCCGCCGCCAGCTCGAACGTGGCCAGCGCGCCGTCGAGGTGATGAAGCAGCCGCAGTACCAGCCACTCTCGATGCCGCAGGAGGTCTCGATCCTCTTCGCCCTCAACAACGGCTATCTGGACGACGTGCCGGTAGAGAAGGTGCACGACTTCGAGGCGGCGTTCCACAAGTTCATGGGCAGCAGCCACCCGGAGATCGCCGACGCGCTGCGCTCCGAGCGGGTGCTGAGCGACGACACCGGCAAGCGGCTGCGCGACGCGGTGACCGAGTTCAAGAACACGGTGCCGTACTAGGGCGCGTGGCCTCACCCCCTGGCCCCCTCTCCATTTCATGGAGAGGGGGAAGGTGTGGAGTCGGATTGGAATAAGGCCTAGATGCCAAGCTACCGGCAGATCAAGCGGCGCATCCGCTCGGTCCAGAACACGGCGAAGATCACCAACGCGCTGCAGCTCGTGGCGGCGTCGAAGATGCGGCGCGCCCAGCTGCGGGCCGGCGCCGCCAAACCGTACGCCGAGCGGCTGCGCACCGTGCTGGCAAACCTGGCCGAGCAGGTCGATGCCGGCGGCGAAGGCGAGGCCACGCATCCGCTGCTCGAGCAGCGGCAGGGCAACCGCGTCACGCTGGTCGTCGTTTCGCCCAACCGCGGCCTCTCCGGCGGCCTGCCCGGCAATATCAACCGCCGCGTGCTGCAGACGATCCGCGAGGCCGGGACTGAGGCGCAGGTGCGCGCCATCGCCGTGGGCAAGAAGGGACGCGACTTCCTCGTCCGCGGCGGCTTTCACGTCGTGGCCGCGTACCTCGATCTGGGCGATTATCCCAGCGCGGCCGATGTCTCGCCGATCGTGCGCGAGGTGATCGACGACTTCCTTGGCGGCGAGACCGACCGCGTGCTGCTGATCTACCCGGACTTCATCAACACGGCCACGCAGCGGCCCACCGTGCGCCAGGTGCTGCCCGTGGAGCCGCCGGACGGCGGCGAGGCCGGCGAAGGCAGGCCGATCGACTACATCTACGAGCCGTCGGCGCGCGAGGTGCTGGCGCAGCTCCTGCCGCGCTACATCGAGATGCAGATCTACGAGGCGGTGCTGCAAAACGTCGCCAGCTTCTACTCGGCGCAGATGGTGGCGATGAAGAACGCCACCGACGCCGCCAACGACATGGTCGATTCGCTGACGCTGGCCGCGAACAAGGCGCGGCAGGAGCAGATCACCAAAGAGCTGCTCGACATCGTCGGCGGCGTGGCCGCGCTGGAGGGCTAGCACACGCATGGCGGGCGCGGGCCTGGCGGGCAGGAAGATCGACGCCGTCGTCTTCGACATGGACGGTGTGTTGCTGGACAGCGAGCCGCTGCACCACGAGACGGTCAACGCGCTGCTGGCCGAAGAGGGTGCAACGCTCGATCTGGAGAGCTATCTGGGCTACGTCGGCACCACGCTGGAAGACACCTGGGGCGATCTGGTGCGGCGGTTTGGCCTGAAGCGCTCGTTCGCCTATTACCGCGACCGCTACGACGCCGAGATCCTGCGCATGTACGCCGAGCACTCGGTCTTGCTACCCGGCGCGGCCTGGCTGGTGGGCGAGTTGCGGGCGCGCGGCAAGCGGCTGGCGGTCGCCTCGTCCTCGCGCACCGCCTGGGTCGAGGCCTGCCTCGCCGGGCTGGGGCTGCGCCGGCAGTTCGAGGTGATCGTGACGGGCGACATGGTGCAGCGCGGCAAGCCCGATCCGGAGATCTATCGCAAGGCGGCGGCGGCGCTGGGCATGGCGCCGGCGCGCTGCCTGGCGATCGAGGACGCGCCCAAGGGCGTGCAGTCGGCCCACCGCGCCGGCATGGCGGCAATCGCCGTGGACACGCCGTACACGGAGAAGCTGGCGATTCCCGAGGCCGACGCCCGCATCCACACCCTGGCGCAGTTCGACCTGCGCTGGCTTGAGGCGGCGGCGTGAACGGAACAAGGCATATATGCGGACTCGCCGCGGTCGGCCCTCACCCCCGTCCCCTCTCCCAATCCTGGGCGAGGGGCGATCGGGCGCAGCACGACGCGGACGGCGTCGGGTTAACCGTAGGATAGTCGGAAACGCTTCGGGCAGGATCGTCTCCTTCCCCCAGGATTGGGGGAAGGAGAGACGAGAGGATGAGGGCCGACCGCCGCGGACGGGCACAACGTCGGACGCATCGGACGAGAGTCCGGCAGGACCCAAGATCAAGGAAGCTAAGGCAATGGCAGAAGGCAAAGTAGCGCAGATCATCGGCACCGTCGTGGACCTCGAGTTTCCGCCGGAGCAGCTCCCCGACCTGTTCAACGCCGTCGATCTCTACCTCGAGGGCCAGGCGGCGGCCGAGCACGCCTCCGAGCTGGGCGAGGGCGAGCAGCAGCAGGCCAACGTGATCGTGGCCGAAGTGCAGCAGCACCTGGGCAACAACTGGGTGCGCACACTGGCGATGACCAGCACCGACGGCCTCACACGCGGCGCCCGCGCCGTGGACACCGGCGCGCCGATCTCGGTGCCTGTGGGACCGAAGACGCTGGGCCGGTTGTTCAACGTGCTGGGCGAGCCGCTGGACAGCCTGGGCGCCCTCGATGGCGTGCAGACGCTGCCGATTCACCGCGCGCCGCCCTCGTTTGAGGAGCAGGAGACCTCGGCGCAGATCCTGGAGACGGGGATCAAGGTCATCGACCTGATCGCGCCCTTCGCCCGCGGCGGCAAGATCGGCGCCTACGGCGGCGCCGGCGTGGGCAAGACCGTGACGATGACCGAGCTGATCAACAACATCGCCAAGCAGCACGGCGGCTACTCGGTCTTCGCCGGCGTGGGCGAGCGCTCGCGTGAGGGCAACGACCTCTGGCACGAGATGAGCGAGTCCGGCGTGCTCGATAAGACGGTGCTCGTCTTCGGCCAGATGAACGAGCCGCCCGGCGTGCGCCTGCGCATCGCGCTCACGGGCCTGACCATGGCCGAGTACTTCCGCGATGTCGAAGGGCGCGATGTGCTGCTCTTCATCGACAACATCTACCGCTACACGCTGGCGGGCATGGAAGTCTCGGCGTTGCTGGGCCGCATGCCCTCCGCCGTGGGCTACCAGCCGACGCTCGCGACCGAGATGGGCGACCTCGAAGAGCGCATTACCTCGACCAAGAAGGGCGCGATCACCTCGTTCCAGGCGATCTACGTGCCGGCCGACGACTACACCGACCCCGGCGTGGCCACGACCTTCGGCCACCTGGACGCCGTCGTTGCGCTCGACCGGGCAATCTTCGCCCGCGCCATTTATCCGGCGGTGGACCCGCTGACCTCCTTCTCGCGCCTGCTCGATCCGCAGGTAGTGGGGCAGGAGCACTACGACGTGGCCCGCGGCGTGCAGCAGGTCTTGCAGCGCTATAAAGACCTGCAGGACATCATCGCCATCCTCGGCATCGAGGAGCTTTCGGACGACGACAAGCAGATCGTGGGCCGGGCACGGCGCATCGAGCGCTTCCTCTCGCAGCCGATGTTCACGGCCGAGGCGTTCACCAACCTGCCCGGCCAGTACGTGCCGCTGACGGAGACGGTGCGCGGCTTCCGCGAGATCCTGGACGGCAAGCACGACGACCTGCCGGAGCAGGCGTTCTACATGGTCGGCAACATCGATATGGTCGTCGAGAAGGCGCGCACGCTGCGGGAGTAAGCCATGCCCCTGAGCCTGGATATCGTCACCGCCGAGCGCGAAGTGCTCTCGGAGGACGGCTTCGACATCATCATCGCGCCCGGCAGCGAGGGCGAGCTGGGCATTCTGCCGCGGCACGCGCCGCTGATGACGATCCTCGAGACTGGCGAGCTGCGCGCCCGCCGCGGCAACGAGGAGATCGACCTCGCCATCGCCGGCGGCTTCCTGGAAGTGCGCGACGACAAGGTCACGGTGCTGGCCGACAGCGCCGAGCGCTCGGACGAGATCGACATCGCCCGCGCCGAGGCCGCCCGCCGCCGTGCCGAAGAGGCGATGGCGACGCGCCAGGCGGACATCGACGTGGCCGCCGTCTTCGCCGCCGCCCGCCGCGCCGACGTGCGCATCCGCGTGGCCGAGCGCCGCCGCCGTCGCGGCGGCCCCGGCCAGCCCGGCCAGCCGCGCGGGGAGTAGGCGGCGCGCCTAACCCCGCTTTGCTTCAACAGCGCCGTTTCGCGGCGATCCGAAGAACGCCGCGTCCGCATGGGAAGTCTCGGTCTGACGTGGGCGCCCAGCGCCCATCGAGCACCGTTACGCTGCGCTCTGGCCCGACGCG
>DATGEL010000095.1 GCA_035310145.1 Dehalococcoidia bacterium | reverse complement strand
GCTGGTGGCGTGGGGGTGGCGCTGCTACCCTGATGCATGGGGCTGTCCTCCCGGCTGGCGCAACGGTCTCAAGCACCCGTCACGCTACCCGCGGGCAGCCCTCTTGCCTCTCCCTCTTGTGGAAACCGCCAAAGTCCAGGGCCGGCGGGAAATGCTTCCCGCCGGCCCGTTCTGTTCAATCACGCGGCATCGATCGAAGGGCCAGCACTGGGAGTCAGCCAGCTCTGCGCTAGGCGCGGACTTTGGGCGCCTTGGCGGTCGTGCGCAGGCAGCGCGTGCAGATGTTGACACGCAGCGGCCCGCCGGCGGTGACGATCACCTGTTTGTGCACGTTCGGCTTGAAGGTGCGCGACGTTGCGGGCGCCTTGCGGAACCAGCCGCCGCCGTGCTGGTGCCGGATGTTGCGGCCAAACACCGTGTGCTTACCGCAGATGTCGCATTTGCCAGCAGCCACAGACCACCCTCGTACGGCGGCGCCAGCGGCGCCGCGGCTTTGACGCCACTTCCAGCGCCTCGATACAATTCATGCAGCGACCAACGCGAAGCGGCAGAAAAATGCTAGCAGACGCCGCCGGGCCCGGCAAGCGCGGCGGCGTTCGTTTGTCCGAAGGCGGATCTCCTTGACCAGCCGCGCAGCGCCCGGCCGCACCGGGCAACCGCCCCGGCCGCCGCAGGATCACCCGCTGACCGGCGCGGACTTGCTGCGCGCCTTCGCCGGCGCCTCGGTCTGGCTGCAGCGCAACGCGCCGGCGATCGACGCGATCAACGTCTACCCCGTGCCCGACGGCGACACCGGCGCGAACATGGCCGGCACGCTCGGCGCCGCGCTCGCCTCCGTCCTCGACGGTGCGGTTTCGGCTGGCGAAGTCGCGGGCGCCGTCGCCCGCGCGGCCCTGCTCAGCGCACGTGGCAACTCCGGCGTCATCCTCTCCCAGTGGCTCGGCGGCTTCGCGGATGCCGTCGGCAGCGCGTCGCGACTCGATGGCCGCACCGCGGCAGCGGCGCTGACGCGCGCCTCCGAGCGTGCGTACGCCGCGCTGCGCGAGCCGGCCGAGGGCACAATCCTGACCGTGGCGCGCGAGGCGGCGGTGGCGGGGCAGAAGTCGCCGGCGCGGGGGCCGCTCGCCGTCTTCGCGGCGGCGCTGGCCGGCGCCCGTGAGGCGCTGGAGCGCACGCCGCAGATGCTGTCGGTGCTGCGCGAGGCCGGCGTGGTCGATGCGGGCGGCTTCGGCCTGGTGGTGCTGTTGGAGGGCCTCCTCGCCGGACTGCGCGGCGAAGATGTGCCGGCGCAGCCGCACGCCGCGGGCGCGCCCGACGCGGCCTGGCTCGACGCCGCTCGCAGCGACGCGGGCGGCGGCCACTCCGGCTTCGGCTACTGCACCCAGTTCGTGCTGCATCCGGCGCCAGAAGCGCTGGAGACGCTACGGGCCGCGCTGGAGCGGCTGGGCGACTCGGTGATCGTCGCACCGGCCGCGGATCGCGTGCGCGTGCACGTGCACGCCCGCGACCCGGGCGGCGTGCTCAGCCTGGGCGCCGGCATGGGCGCCTTGACGCAGATCGCAGTCGAGAACATGCAGGCGCAGTTCGAACGATTCGCCGCACCGCCGGCGCCGCCGGCACCGGACGCAGACGGCGCCGCGCTGCCTTCGCAACAGACCGCGGTTGTGGCGGTGCTTGGCGGTGACGGACTGGCCAATGTGGCGCGCAGCCTGGGCGCATCGATCATCGTGGCCGGCGGCGCCACGGCAAATCCCACGGTGGACGAAATTCTGGCCGCCATCCGCGCGGCGCCGTCGGACAATGTGATCGTGTTGCCGAACCACAAGAACGTCGTGCTCGCTGCCGAACAGGCAGCGGCGCTGTCCGGTAAGCAGGTCGTGGTGCTGCCCACGCGCTCGGCCGCGCAGGGGCTGGCCGTGCTTGCCGCCTTCCAGGCCGAGCGGCCGCTGGCGGTCAACGTCGAGGCCATGCAGACGGCGCAGCAGGCCGTGCGCTCGATCGAGGTCACGCGGGCGGCGCGGACCACGAAGCTGCACGGTGTCGAAGTGCCACGCGGTCAGCCGATCGCCCTGATAGACGGCCGGCTGGCCGTGGCGGCAGCGACGCCCGGAGGCGCTCTGCTCGCCGCGATCGAACAGATCGCGCCGCCGGCAGACGCGGCGCTGACGCTCTACTACGGCGTCGGTGTGAGCGGGCGGCAGAGGACGGCGGCGGCACGGCAGATCGGCGCACGTTGGCCGGAATTGGACGTGCAGACCATCGCCGGCGGACAGGTGCACTACGACTACGTCGCGGCGCTAGAATAGCGAGTCGTCAGACCTGAAGTGATGAGGAGAGCCCGCGCGCCATGCTGCGCATCGTCACCGACAGCACCGCCGACCTGGACACAGAAGAGGCCGACGCCCTCGGCGTCACCGTCGTACCGCTGACGGTGTATTTCGGCGATGAGGCGCTGCTCGACCGCGTAGACATCCAGCCCGACGAGTTTTATGCGCGGCTCAAGCACGGCAAGCTCGTTCCGCGCACCTCGCAACCCTCGGCCGGCCGCTTCCAGGATGTCTACGGCGACCTCGCCGCCGCCGGCGCCACCGAGATCCTCTCCATCCACATCTCGGCGAAACTCTCCGGCACGCTGAACGCAGCGCGGCTCGGCGCCGCCGCCCCGCCGCACGGCTGCCAGATCGAGATGCTGGACAGCGGCACGGTCTGCGGCGGCCTGCAGGCGCTGGTGCGGCGCGCGGCCGAGATCGCGGACAGCGGCGGCAACTTGAACCAGGCGCTCAACGCCGCGCAGGCACTGATCCCGCGCCACCGCATCAGCATCATGCTCGACACGCTGGAGTATCTGCAGAAGGGCGGACGTATCGGCCGGGCGCGGGCGTGGCTCGGCTCGTTGCTGAACCTGAAGCCGATCGTGCACGTGGAGGACGGAGAAGTCGCACCCGGCCACCGCGTGCGCAGCCGCGCGCGCGGCATCGAACGCGTCTTCGATCTGACGAACGAAGTGCCCGGCGCCGAGCGCATCTACGTGCAGCACACGGGCGCCGCCAACGACGCCGAGGCGCTGGCCCGTCGCTTCCGCGCCGCGCAGCCGGGCGTGCCGGTCGACGTGCGCTGGATCGGGCCGGTGGTCGGCACCTACGTCGGGCCGAACGCCGTCGGCGCCGTGGTCGCGCAGCGCGCCACGGGAGGCAGCTGAGTGGCAGCGCTCAGCGCGGGCGAAGGCACGGAGCGGCTGCGACGCATCCTCGCGGTCGAGCAGCAGCGCGGCTGCGAAGATCGCGCCGTGATGGGCGGGCTCGACCGGCTGCTGAGCAACCTGCTGGCGCAGCAGCCGCGCGGCGAGACGCCGGTGCTCTCCGTCGTGCAGACGCTCGGCCGCCACCGCTACGCCGAACTGGGCGAAGCGGAGCGCCGTGCCTGGATCGAGCGGGCACTGCGCCTGCTCGCGACGCCTGCGCCGGCGGATTCCGCCCGGCAAGCGCAGGACCAGCCACGCGCCGCGACGGCAGCGCGCCCGCTGCCCGCGCCAGCGGCCGCAGCTTCACCGATCACCAGCACCGCGCAGCGAGCCGTTGCAGCCGCGCCGGCCGAGCGCCGGCCCGAACGCGCGGCCGAGCCGCCCGCCGGCCGCACCCGCCAGCGCGCAAAGCCCGCCGCGAGCGGGCCGACGCTTGATTCACCAGTCACGGCGATTCCAGGCGTCGGCGCCAACCGGGCGGAAGTGCTCGCCAGGCTCGACGTCCTCACGGTGCGCGACCTGCTCTATCATTTCCCCCACCGGCACGACGACTTCTCGCGCATCGCGCGCGTCGCCGATTTGCAGGTGGGCGAGACCCAGACCGTCGTCGCGCGCGTCTGGAGCGCGAGCCTCGTCAGCTTCGGCCAGAGCCCGCGCAAGTCCACCGAGCTGATCGTCGGCGACGAGACGGGCAACCTGCGCGTCGTCTTCTTCAACAACCCCTACCCCGCGTCGAGTCTGCGCACCAACCAGCGGCTGACGCTGAGCGGCAAGATCGGCGTCTTCCACGGCCAGAAGCAGCTCGAAAACCCGGAGTGGGAGATCGTCGAGCAGGGCGGCGATCTCGACCAGGCAATTCACACCGGGCGGCTGGTGCCGGTCTACCCGCTGACCCAGGGCATCCAGAACCGGGCGCTGCGCGGCTACGTGCGCCGCGCCCTCGACCTCTGTCTCGAGCAGATCGAGGATCCACTCCCAGCGGAACTGCTGCGCCGGCACGCCTACGAGGCGCTGCCGCTGGCGATTCGCCAGGCGCACTATCCAGACAGCGCCGAAGCGCTGGAGGCGGCTCGCCGCCGGCTCGCCTACGACGAGCTGCTGACCCTGCAACTCGCCGTGGTGGCGCGCAAGGCCCGCCGCGCCGCCAGCGTGCAGACCGCGCCGCTGCCGTTCGCCGGCACCCTGCGCCTGCGCTTCCTCGCCGGCCTGCCGTTTCCGCTCACAAGCGCGCAGGACCGTGCGGTCGAACGCATCCTCGCAGATCTCGAACGCGAGACGCCGATGGCACGGCTCCTGCAGGGCGATGTCGGCAGCGGTAAGACGGTGGTCGCGGCTGCGGCGCTGCTGGCGGCCGTCGCCAACCAGCGCCAGGCCGTGTTGATGGCGCCAACCGAAATCCTGGCCGAGCAGCACTTCCGCACGCTGTGTCGGTTGCTCGACGCGGACGCCGGGGAGGGGGAGCCGCTGGCCGAGGCCCGGCCCGATTGGCTGGCACGCCCGCTGCGCCTCGGCCTGTTGCGCGGCGGCCTGCGGGCGCGGGCGAAGCGCGACGTGCAAGACGCCATCGCCGCGGGCGAGGTGGACATCGCCGTCGGCACGCAGGCGCTGATTCAGCAGGCGGTCGGCTTCGCGCGGCTCGGGTTGACGATCGTGGACGAACAGCACCGCTTCGGCGTGCTGCAGCGCAGCGCCCTGACGGAGAAGGGCGAGAACACGCATCTGCTGGTGATGACGGCCACGCCGATTCCGCGCACGCTGGCGCTCTCGCTCTACGGCGACCTCGACGTCTGCGTGATCGACGAAATGCCGCCGGGCAGAAAGCCGGTGAAGACGCGCATGCTGGAGCCGCAGCAACGAGACTTCGCGTACCGCTTCATCCGCGACCAGGTCGGCCGTGGCTTCCAGGCGTTCGTGATCTGCCCTCTGGTTGAAGAGTCAGAGACGCTGGAGGTGCGCGCCGCCACGGAGGAGTACGAGCGGCTGTGCAAGGAGGTCTTCCCCGACCTGCGCGTGAGCCTGCTGCACGGCCGCATGGCGCCTTCGGAGAAGGACGCGGTGATGGCCGGCTTCCGCGACCGCGAGGCGGATATCCTCGTCTCGACGGCCGTCGTCGAAGTGGGTATCGACATTTCTGCGGCGACGCTGATCCTGATCGAGGGCGCCGAGCGCTTCGGCCTGGCGCAATTGCACCAGTTCCGCGGGCGCGTGGGCCGCGGCGGTGAGCAGAGCTACTGCCTGCTGCTCTCCGATAGCCCCTCGCAGGAGGCGCGAGCCCGGCTTAAGTTGCTGGAGCAAACGCACGACGGCTTCAAGCTGGCCGAGGAAGACCTGAAGCTGCGCGGCCCCGGCGACTACTTCGGCACGCGCCAGAGCGGCCTGCCCACGCTGCGCCAGGCGCGCCTCACCGACACGCCGATCCTCGAAGCCGCGCGCGAAGACGCGCTCGAACTGGTCGCCGCCGACCCGCTGCTGTCGGCGCCGGAGCTTGCCGGCCTGCGCGCCCGCGTCGAGCGGCTCGCCGATCGCGCCGGCGACGCCAACTGAGGGCGCCGCAAGACTTGATGGGCGGGCCAGGCCACGTATCCCTGCCGGAGGTGGCGGCCGCCTGCTGTGGTCTCGAGATCGCCACACGATAGGGAAGAAAACCTGCGCGAAGACGGTGCAGCCGTGCCCATACGCATCCAGCTGCCGGCGATCACCGCCCGTCCAGGACGTCCAGTTCTGCTGTCGAGCGGACGGCCCCCAGCACCCACGTTGATCCCGCCGCGATCCCTCTCGCAAAATTCTCCACGGTGTACGCTTGACGTGAGACAAATCTTATGATAATACTTATCTCGCAAGCGCCGGCACGGACCGGCGCACCGTGAGCGAAGGGAGATCCACCATGATCCCGCAGCAGATGGACCGCCTGATCGAGGCGCACCTCGCCGCAGAGACCGCCGGGGACACGGCGGGAAGCGTCGCCGTCTACACGGAGGACGTCGAGCACGACGTCGTGGGCTTTCCTACCGGCCCGGTGCGGGGCAAGGCGGCTGCCCAGGGCTTCTACGAGTACCTCACGCAGAACTTCCAGACCGAGACGATGACCCCGGTCCACAGCTACTACGGCGAGGACTTCTGTGTGATCGAGCACACCACGACCGGAACCGTCCCGGGCGACTTCCTCGGCATGCCCGGCAACGGTCGCCGCGTCACGTTTCGGATGCTCCACGTCTGGGAATTTCGCGACGGGCTGATGAGCCGTGAGAACGTCTGGCTCGACGGAGCCGGCATCGTCGCCCAGCTGAGCGGCAGCCCCGTCGCGGCGACAGCCTGAGTAGCAGGCGGAGCGGAGACCATGGGCAGCACCGACCATCGCCACAGCTTGCCTGCGCAGAGCCGGGCCGATGCGCGGGCGAACCAGAAGCGGCGCACGCGGGCGGCGCTCGTGGCCGCCGCGTGCGAGTTGGTGCGCGGGGGCGCCAGTCCAGGTGTGGCGGAGGTCGCCGATGCCGCCCTCGTCTCGCGGGCGACTGCCTACCGCTACTTTCCCTCGCAGGAGGCACTCCTCGCCGAGGCTCAGCTCGACATCCTGGTGAAGCCGGACCTGGAGCAGATCGCCGCCGTTGCCGACACGGCGGGGGACGCGGCGGCGCGGGTCGATGCGGTCATCCGGGCGGACCACGCGCTGACCGTGCGCCACGAGCCGGCGTTTCGGGCGATGTTACGTGCCTCGCTCACGCCGCGCGCCGACGACCCGCTGCTGACGCCACGCCGGCCCGCAAATCGGTTGCGCTGGCTCACGACCGCGCTGGCGCCCGTCCGGGCCCGCCTGGGCGAGGCGCGCTGCGAGCGACTGGTCGCGGCGCTCGCGATGGTGATTGCAACCGAGGCGCTCGTGGTGCAGCGTGACATTTGTGGACTCGACGCCGCGGAGGCAGAGGCGGTGCAGCGCTGGGCGGCGCAGGCGTTGCTCGCCGCCGCCCTGGCGGAGGCGGACCACGACGAGGGAGCTGGCGGGCGCGCCGGCACCGACGGGCACAGGCGGGACTCGTCATTTTCAGCGACCGGTCGGTCAACGGGCTCCCCGTCGGATGCCTGGCGGCACCGCCGGAAACGAAACTAATCGGCCGCGTAGCGAGCAACGAGACCTGATCCGGTTTCGTGGGTCTTCCGTCCGTTCGCCGAAGCCGGTCGATGACCTCCCACGTGAGGGCCATGCGCGGCCCGTTTCGGACGGCGCCGCCGGCGGCGAAAGGTCTCCGCCCGCCGCGGCGTCGCACCGATCTCCCACCCCGGACCTGTCCTCAGCAAAATCGCGCGAGGCCCGCGAAACCGGATCGACTCCAGGGCGCCCCGCCTACTGCGCTTCGTCCGCTTCCTGTACGCTTGATGCGAGCGCAGACGAGGGCCCGCCATGATCAAGGACGCGATCGCGACACTGGTACGAGACGCCGCCGCCGCGGCGCAGCGCGCGGGCGAGATCCCCGCCGTGACGCTGCCCGAGGTGCTGATCGAGCGTCCGCAGCGTGCCGAGAACGGCGACTACGCGACAACCCTGCCGATGCGCCTGCGCAAGGCCATAGGGGGGAAGACGAACCCGATGGAGCTGGCCGAGGCGATCGCGCGGCGCATCGGCAGCTCGGAGATGGTGCGCGTGGTCGTGCCCGCACCGCCCGGCTTCATCAACTTCTTCATCGACGACGCCTGGCTGCAGCGCCAGGTCGAGACGATCGTGCAGGCCGGGCCGGCGTTCGGCACGAACCAGACGGGCGCGGGGCTGCGCGTGCAGGTCGAGTTCGTCAGCGCCAACCCCGTCGGACCGCTGCACGTCGGCAACGGCCGTGGCGCCGTCACCGGCAGCACACTCGCCGCGATCCTTGAAGCGAACGGCTGTCAGGTCGAGCGCGAGTACTACGTCAACGACGCCGGTACGCAGACCGACACCTTCGGCCGCACCCTCTACGCCCGCTACCAGCAGCAGTTCGGCCGCGACGTGCCGATCCCCGAAGACGGCTACCCCGGCGAGTACATGGTCGAGCTGGCGCAGCAGATCAAGGACGAGTTCGGCGAGCGCTTCCTCGCCGCGCCGCTCGCGCCG